>NZ_JBGJZU010000047.1:0-51879 GCF_041354475.1 Microcoleus sp. | reverse complement strand
CTGCCACGATTATATCCACATGAACAAAGGCGAAAGCCAAGAACATCGGGAGCCGGATGCGGGGAAACCAGCACGTCCGGATCTAACTGAGAGGGGCGGGGAATAATATCCCCCCTCGACTCAACCACTCTCAAAAAACAGCGTTTTACTGAAGGGATTCTAACTCCGAGCGATCGCACAATCAAGGAGAAAGCCGCCACACCTTAATCGTGTCATCAAAACTACCACTGACGAGAGTTTGATCTTGAGGATTAAAAGCCAATTCTACCCAAGTAGTATGACCTTTAAGCGTACCAGTCATTTCGCCAGTATTCGTCTGCCACAGCTTGATAGTGCCACTCAAGTCGCTGCTGGCCAACTTGTCACCATTGGGGCTAAAAGCTAGAGACTGAATTCGATCGGCATGGCCAATCAAAGTCCGCAATAAAGAACCCTTGGGCTGTAGAGAATCATGACTTACTTTGATGTTCCAACTAAAATCATGAGACTCAAGGCGATCGGAATTGTCTGTAAAATTGGGTAACTGAGAATCCCCAGGTAAAGGAGACTCATGATTAGGACTAATGTCCCACAACTTCACAGTCTTGTCCCAACTACCACTGGCGAGAGTTTGACCATCGGGGCTGATAGCAAGAGACCAAACGGCGTCAGAATGACCAATGAGAGTCTGTTTCAATTCGCCAGTCTGGCAGTTCCAAAGCTTGATAGTACCATCGCTGTTGCCAGTAGCTAGAGTTTGTCGATCGGGACTGAAAGCCACCGACTGTACCTGATCGGAAAGCCCTTTAAAAGCTTCTAACTCAACAGCGTCGTCTACTTGCCACAATTTCAAAGTTTTGTCCTTACCGACACTGGCAATTACTGTACCATCGGGACTGAAAGCCACGGAGAACACGCCATCTTTGTGTCCTTCCCAACTCCGAATCAACTTGCCGGTGTAGAGATTCCACAATTTAATTGTATTATCAGCACCGCCACTGGCGATCGTCCGGCCATCAGGACTAACAGCCACGGACCACACCGGGCCGGAATGTCCGGCTAAAACCTTGAGCACTTTGCCGTGACGCTTGTGCAGGAGGCGAATTGTCCCGTCGTTATTACCACTGACTATGGCGCGGCCGTTGGGGGTGACAGCCACTGCCCAAACGGGGTTTTGGTCAAGAGTCGTCAGAGTTCGCACCGCCACAGGTTCTGGTGATGTCTGAGGCTGGAAATCGGACATGGGCGGGGGATTGAACCGAATTTCAGGAATAGTAGCAGGTTCTTGATAAGTGAAAGCCTGGGGCTGGGGAGACTGGAAACGAGAACCCAGAACCAGGGATAGCAAGCCGACAACCGCCCCAGCCCAAGCGCCTAAAGTCCACTGTGGCTGGCCCAGAATCAGATCCATCGATGCCGGGCCATGTTTGATGTCTTGGAGAATTGCCGAGGCTGTGGGATAGCGTTTCGAGGTTTCGCGCTGTACCATGCGATCGAGAATGCAGCCTAGTCTTGCCGAAACCGGCACTTTCAAATAATGCCGCCAGGCCCAGGTATCTGCTTTGATATCAAACAAATCAAAGGGTGACATTCCTGTTAGCAAATGAATGCAGGTGATGCCTAAACTATAGATATCGCTGCTGGGAATAGCTTGACCTTGAATTTGTTCTGGGGCTGCGTATTCAGCAGCACCGGTGGCTGTGGCTGTTTTCAGCGGGCCGCTGTTAGCGGGAATTGCTGAGCCGAAATCGACTAAAGCTAGACCTCCGAGACTTTCCTTTTCTCCCAAAGCTGTCACTGCTTGAGGGGATTTCCGGTGAATAATATTGGAGGGTTTGATATCTCGGTGAATCAGTTGATGGTCGTGAACAAATTGCAGTACGGGCAACAATTCGCTCAGGATATACCAAATGTGAATTTCTTTAAAAACACCTTTTTCTGAGAGTTGGGTGGTCAAATTGCGACCTTCGATGTATTCTTGTACCAAATACTGGCGGGAGTCGAGTTCAAAAGATGCCAGTAGTTGTGGTATTTGGGGATGTTTTCCCAACTCATCGAGGGCCCAGTCTGGGGCGCAAAATGTTGGATTTCGTAGTTTTTGACCGTCAGCGACTGTTTCGGCCTCGAAAAATTGTTGAATTACGCAACGGGGTTGGGAAGGTTGGTCTTCATCTACTGCTAAAAAAGTGCGGGTTGTGAGACTTTCACCTAGGGTGTGAAAGACTCGGTAGCGCCCTTTTAGTAGCAAATTCGAGCCGCAACTTTGGCATACTGTAGCGCGATCGAGATTTTGGGGGTGAGGACAATGGGAATTGATGCAGTAACTCATTTGTCTTTCCGCTGGAGACCCCCATCCGACTCTGGTTAGTGGGGGAGGAAAGCGGGGCGGTGGGTGCCGCTTCCTGTGGGCAAATTAAATGATTGCAATATTTGTTCTATGATAATTGTTTCCCAGATTTTAGCCACTCTTGCCAAGGTCGATCGCGCGTAAAATATTATTACTGACGGCAAGCTGCTGGGCTAGAGCCCCCAGATTCCTCCCTAGGCTCAAATCGTCAATCTCCCATCTCAAATCCATGGAGTTTCCTATGAGGGCTGTTTAATATGTCGATCGCGCCCTGGTTGTGAAATTGTTGGGTTTTAGTAACATTACGTTATAATTTATTTGTGATTTGGCCGCGAAATAGTCGCTTCTTGGCGCTGTGTTCGCTGAAGACTGCTGGATAACTTGTTGAATATTCTGGAACCAGTAACTACTAAATTTTAACTATTACTTATGCCGTTGATTCGTATTCCAAAATCCTGGGAAATTCTCGATCGAGAAATTACTCCAGAAAGCGTCTTTCTCAACCGTCGCCGGTTTATGACCAATTTAATTGGAGTCGGTGTCACTGCTTCACTCCTGCCACTTGCGGGCTGCAAGAGCAATTCGGGAGCGAATACAGCTTTGGAACAAACAGCAACTCAAGCATATTCCGGCTTAACCCGCAATCCAGCTTTCGCTAAAGTCGATCGGGCAATTACAGACGAAGCCCTAGCGACAAAATACAATAACTTTTATGAATACGGCGGCACAAAATCTATTTGGGAAGCAGCCCAAGCCTTACCCACCGAAAACTGGAAAGTAGAAGTTACAGGTTTAGTAAAAAATCCTCGAATTTATGACATTGACGAACTCTCCAAAAAATTCCCCATCGAAGAAAGAGTCTATCGATTTCGCTGCGTAGAAGCCTGGGCGATGGTAGTTCCCTGGGTGGGATTTCCGATGAAATTGCTGATGGCTGATGTCGAACCAACTTCAAAGGCAAAATTTGTTCGCTTCACATCTTTTTACGACCCCAAAATTACTCCCGGCCCCGGTTTGATGTCGCAATTTTATCCTTGGCCTTATACCGAGGGAATGCGGATTGAAGAAATGGCTAACGATTTAGCCTTTTTTGCCACAGGTTTGTACGGCAGAAAACTACCCAAACAAAATGGCGCGCCACTGCGGCAAGTAATTCCTTGGAAGTACGGTTTTAAAGGTGCAAAATCGATTGTTAAAATTGAATTTGTGGAGAAACAGCCAGCGACTTTTTGGAATACAATCGGCCCTAATGAATACGGTTTTGAAGCAAATGTCAATCCCGATAAACCACACCCCCGATGGTCACAAGCTAGCGAAAGAGTAGTAGGGCCTGGTAACAGTTGGTCCTGGGAAACTCGCCCAACTTTGCCCTATAATGGCTACGGGGAATATGTCGCCAGTTTGTACAGTTAACTGACGGAAAATCCCTCGTTCCTAGGCTCTGCCTGGGAACGCAGATCCGGAGGCTCTGCCTCCCTATTCTCGCGAGGCAGAGCATCGAATTAAAGCATTCCCAGGCAGAGCTTGGGAACGATAAAAAAATTGATGAAGCTACCAAGGAATTGTTAAATGGTAACAACAACATCAACTCCCGTCGAGCAGGAAATTACCCCAGAAAACCGAGTTGTTTTAAAAGGTGTCAGTTGGTCAACTTTTAAAGCATTGCTGGCAGATGTTGGGGACGATAGAGCTTGGAGAATTGCTTACGATAGAGGAGTCTTAGAAATCAGGATGCCACTGGAAGAACACGAAGAACCCAAACGACTGATAGAAAGCTTTGTGGAAGCTATTGTAGATGAGCTGGAAATTGAACTTAGAAGTCTCGGTTCTCTGACTATCGAACGAGAAGATTTAACTCGCGCTGTGGAACCAGATTCCTGTTTCTATATTCAAAATGAATATTTAGTTAGAGGCCGAAATATCAATTTACCAAATGACCCGCCACCTGATTTAGCAATAGAGTCGGATTACACGAATTCTTCTGTTAATAAAGATGCCATATATGCTGCTCTTGGGGTTCCAGAACTTTGGAGGTATCGGCGGCAATCTCTGCAAGTTTATCAACTTGTGGAGGGGAAATATCAAAATTGCGATCGCAGTTTTGCTTTTCCGTTTTTACCTGTTGCCGAAATTCCGGTTTTCATCGAACAAAGCAGAACAATCGGACAGCGTGCGGCTGTGCGTTTGTTTCGGCAAAGAATTAAAGAGATTTTACTAAGTCAAAAATAACACTTACTCTCTCCTTGCTCCTTCTCTGCGCCCTCTGCGCCCTCTGCGGTAAAAAAATCCTTATTGTTCGCAAAACTCTGCAACTCTCTGCCAAACTCGCTCCAACAAATCGGGTTTACTAACATCAAACCATTCAATTTCAGGATAAGCTCGAAACCATGTCCGCTGACGCTTCGCAAATTGCCGCGTGTGCAAAACCGTTAATTCCTTGGCTTCATTTAGGGTAATGTCGCCCGCCAAATATTGTTTGATTTCTTGATATCCCAGAGTATTTAGTAAGGGCAAATCGCACCCATATTTTTGACACAAATATTCAACTTCCCCAATCCAACCGGATTCTAACATTTGATTAGTACGCTGTTCTATTCGTTTGGTCAAAATTTCCATGTCGCAATCCAAGCCAATTTGCAAGATAGGATAACTTGGAGGATTTTCTCCCTGCTGTTCGGAAATAGAGCGCCCAGTCACATAAAATACTTCTAGTGCTCTTAAAGTTCTGACTGGATCGTTGAGGTGAATTTTCTCAGCAGCAGATGGATCGACTTGCTTTAGCATCTGGTAACATTGGGGTTGACCGAGTTCGATCAGTTGCGATCGCAATTCTGGCATGGGTGCAACTCTGGGAATTTTCAAACCGCGCACGATCGACTTAATATATAAACCTGTCCCTCCCACCAACAACAGCGGAACATCGTAAGCCATTATTAACTTTTGAGCTTGTTCCTGGTACTCTGCCAGTGTTAGCGTTTCCCTCGGATCGCAGATGTCAATTAAGTGATGCGGTACCGAAGTGCGATCGACCTTTGTGGGTTTGGCAGTGCCGATGTCAAATTCGCGGTACACTTGACGAGAGTCTGCACTCAAAATGGGCGATCGCAACCGCGAAGCCACAGCCACAGCCACTCCCGACTTCCCCGTCGCCGTCGCACCACAAATCGTAATTAATCTAGACATAAAGCCTCCTTCTGGGTGCAGGCAGACTTGTTCAATTGCTGAAACCATTGATTTGATTTAATTTCCCTGATTCCTTATTCCTTGTTGCTTCTTCCATAGCTTACTTGCTGGCGGGCGATCGCACTCAACTCTCCTGGCTGACCACAAAAAGTCCGCCCCGCTCCAAGCTATCCATCCCCTCAATAAATTTCCCTTCAGAATGCCCTAGCATCGCCATTAAGGGTTTTGTGCTATAATTTTAGAAGTTTTCCCATTTTAGAAGCTTTTGGGGCTTTAGCCTCATTATTGGAGCTATTTTTGTATGACCAGCAGCTACAGCGCCGACCAAATTCAAGTTCTCGAAGGTCTAGAAGCAGTCCGCAAACGACCGGGGATGTACATCGGTACCACCGGCCCGCGAGGACTCCACCATCTAGTTTATGAGGTTGTTGACAACTCGATCGATGAGGCGCTGGCTGGCCACTGCACTCACATCGAAGTTGAGATCAACGCCGACGGTTCCGTTACCGTTACAGACGACGGGCGGGGGATTCCGACCGGCATTGTTGCCAAGACTGGCAAATCGGGAATAGAAACAGTAATGACTGTACTCCACGCCGGTGGTAAGTTTGGGGGTGGTGGCTACAAGGTTTCAGGAGGATTGCACGGTGTAGGTATTTCGGTGGTGAACGCCCTGTCGGAGTGGGTAGAAGTCACTGTTTGGCGCGACCAAAAAGAACATTTACAGCGCTACGAAAGAGGCAATCCTGTAACCGAACTTAATGCCAAGCCCAACAAAGGCAATCGCACCGGCACTTCAGTTTCTTTCTTGCCAGATACTCAGATTTTTAGCACTGGCATTGAATTTGATTACACTATACTCGCCGGGCGCTTGCGAGAATTGGGTTACTTGAATGCGGGCGTGAGAATTACTTTTAGCGACCACCGTTTGGAACTGCTCAAAAGTGACGAATCTCGCATCGAAACTTACTGTTACGAGGGTGGCATCAAGGAATACATCGCCTACATGAACCGCGAAAAGCAGCCTTTGCATGAAGAAGTGATTTACGTGCAAGGCGAACGCAATAACGTGCAAATAGAAGTGGCTTTGCAGTGGTGTGTTGATGCTTTTAGCGATAATGTTCTCGGTTTTGCTAACAACATTCGCACGATCGACGGTGGTACGCACTTAGAAGGTTTGAAAGCCGTGTTGACACGGACGATGAATTCGATCGCTCGCAAGCGCAACAAAATCAAAGAAAACGAACCTAACCTCGCCGGTGAAAATGTCCGGGAAGGTTTAACAGCCGTTATTTCAGTAAAAGTCCCTGACCCGGAATTTGAAGGTCAAACTAAAACTAAACTGGGCAATACCGAAGTCCGGGGAATTGTCGATTCCTTGGTAGGCGAAGTATTGACAGAATATTTGGAGTTTCGCCCCCAAGTAGCCGACGCTATTTTGGAAAAAGCAATTCAGGCATTTAAAGCCGCTGAAGCCGCACGGCGTGCCCGCGATTTAGTCCGCCGAAAATCCGTCTTAGAATCCTCTCCTTTGCCCGGAAAATTAGCGGACTGTAGCTCCAGAGACCCCGCCCTGTCTGAGATATACCTGGTCGAGGGGGATAGTGCTGGGGGCTGTTTTTTTTCATTTCAGGAAATAATATTAGCTGACGGTACAACAAAAACTATCAAAGAGATAGTTGACGAACAAGCATCCGGCAAAGAACACTTTTGCTACACCATTAAAGAGAGTGGAAACATCTGTGTTGAGCGGATTACTAACGCTCGGATGACTAAAACAAATGCTGAAGTCATCAAACTGACATTAGACAATGGGGAGACAATTACTTGCACTCCCGACCATCTATTTATGTTGCGGGATGGCACTTACAGAGCAGCAGCAATGCTGACACCGGAAGATTCGTTGATGCCTCTTAACCGCAAGTTGTCTGAAAAAAAATCAAACGGGCAAGGACTTAAGGGTTATGAAATGGTGTGGAATCCAAACACTGATAACTGGATTTACACTCATCTTTTATCGGATTTTTACAACCTAAAACACGGTGTATATGAAGCATCTGAGGGCAATCACCGCCACCATGTTGATTTCAACAAACTCAACAACAATCCGACAAATATTCAGCGATTGCCTGCTGAGGTACACTTGGCTCTTCACCGCGCGAATCTTGAGAAAACATTGCACCGCCCGGATGTAATTGAAAAGAGCCGTCAAATTCACATGAGTGAAGAATTTCGGGCGATGATGAAAGAGCGGATGCAGCAGCCGGAAACGCGGCAAATTCTTTCGGAACAAGCGAAAGCTCAGTGGGAAGATGAAGAGTATAAAGCTTACATGACGAAGAAGTGGCGCGAGTTTTACGATTCTAATGAAGCTTATCGCGAACAAAATCAGGAACTGTTGGATCGAGCGCAACAAGAATATTGGAGTTGCGAAGAAAACCGTTTAGCTCAGTCGGAACGGGTTCGGAATCATTTTGCTAACAATCCTCAAGCGCGGGCTGCTCATTCACAACTTGCTAAAGAACAATGGCAAGATGAGAATTTATTAGAGTGGAGGCGTGAAAAAACGAAGGAACAGTGGACACCAGAGTTTCGCCGCAAACGCAAAGCTGCTTTGGATGAAACTTATTACCGCAAAACTCTGGAAGCTTTGAAGGCTGTTGAGATGAAAATGGGCTGGGTTGATGTTGATTATTACAATCTCTATCGCCGAACCAAAAAAGATAAGTGTTTGTTGAAGTATGAGACTTTTTGCGATCGCTATTTTGGTGGAGACGCACTCTATGCTCGTCAAGCAGTTCGGAACTACAATCACCGCGTGGTCAAGATCGAAGCCGTAGCAGAACGCTATGATGTTTATGACATCGAAGTTCCCAACAGCCACAACTTTGCATTAGGTGCGGGAGTCTTTGTTCATAACAGTGCTAAACAAGGGCGCGATCGCCAATTCCAAGCCATTCTCCCATTGCGGGGTAAAATCCTGAACATCGAGAAAACCGACGATGCGAAAATCTACAAAAATAACGAAATTCAATCGTTAATTACAGCCCTTGGTTTAGGGATTAAAGGCGAAGAATTCGATCCGGCACAATTGCGGTATCACCATATAGTGATTATGAGCGTAGCAGGGGACGAACCAACACTGGTGATGGACGATACAGGACGCACTGAATTCGTCACCATTGGTGGGTTTATCGATGACTGCGTAGAAGGCCGCCGCGCTGCCGATCGATATCAAGTGATGTCTTTCGATCAAACTACTCATGCTACTCGTTTTCGCCCTCTGAAAGCCGTGATTCGTCACGGACATGAGGAAGGGATGTATAAACTAACAACGCGCTACAATCGATCGATCAAAGTGACATCATCTCACAGCGTTTTTGTCTTTGAAAATAACGAAGTTATTCTCAAAAAAGGTAACGAAGTTAAGCCAGGAGACCTCCTAGTTGCCAGTCGGCGTTTACCTCGTCCAGCAGCAAGCCCAACGCAGATAGATTTGTTGGAAACTTTCTATAGTGCTGAGTTAACCAAATCACTTTATCTCAAAGGTGAGGACGTGCGAAAAGTTGCAATTCAGCGTGTCTTGGCAAAAGTTTCTGTCCCCGATCAATGGAGTGAACCGCGAGTACAAATAGATGCGGAAGCGTGGCAAAAATTAATCGCACAGCGCGAAGCAATCGGCATTACCCAAAAGCAAGTTGCGGCTTCCGTGGGAGTAAAACAGCCAGTCACAGTTAGCCAGTGGGAACGTGGAATCAGTCGCCCAATTTTATCTCACTTCTTGACTTATCTTGAAGCAATTGGTAACAGTGACAATGTTGTCTACGAAATGCTGCCGTCGAAAATTGACGATCGCCTCGCTCAAGATGATACCAGCAAAAATGCCCGTTGGCGCGAAGTTAGCTGTTACAAACCGCTCGATGACTTCACAGCCAGCGAAATAGCACAACTGGGCGAAGATGTGCAAATTGTGCCACAAGCACACGGCGACAAAGCGTTTGCCCGCTACCTACCTATTAGTCGGGAATTGATGTGGTTTATGGGCTGGTATGTAGCGGAGGGAACTCTCAGCAAACATCAAGTTAGCCTTAACTTAGGCAAGAAAGATCTGCGGTTTATTCCGGAAATAATTGCTGTCATTGAGTCGGTATTTAACGAAACACCTCGCCAATATAACGACCCAGACAGTGACGGAATTAAGCTCTACTTCCACAGCGTTGCAGCGGCGCGATTAATCCAAGCTTGGGGTTTAGGGAAACAGGCACATTTGAAGCAACTGCCAGATATTGTGTTTAGCTTGACAGAAGAACTGCAAATGGCTTTTCTCGAAGGCTATTTCCTCGGCGATGGTACAACAGGAGGCAGTCATTTATCCCTGACAACTAATTCTCCCAAGCTGAAAGATGGGTTGCTTTATTTGTTAGGACAGTTGGGGATGATTGCCAGTCCAACTCGTCACGAACCCTCTACTGCTGTAGATGCGGAAATTCAAACGCGACATCCCTATTATTCGATCGCAATTTGTAGCAAAAATCAGCTCGAACTGTGCCGCCAAATTTGGCATCGACACGCCAATGCCGATCTGATTGAAGCACATCTAGCACGCCCTAGTCGCAAATCATCGGACTACGTGCCAATTAGCGATGATTTGATGGGACTGAAAGTGATTTCGGCTGAGGAGATTGAATTAGTAGGCGACTATGTTTATGATTTCTCCGTCGAAGATGATGAAAACTTTGTCTGCGGTACTGGCGGTTTGTGCGCCCATAACACTGACGCTGACGTAGATGGAGCCCACATCCGCACGCTGTTGCTCACTTTCTTCTATCGCTATCAGCGAGCACTTGTAGAACAAGGTTACATCTACATTGCTTGTCCTCCTCTGTATAAAGTGGAACGGGGACGGAATCATTACTACTGTTATAGCGATCGCGAAATGAACAATTTGATTCGGAATGAATTCCCGGCGAATGCGAACTACACGATTCAGCGGTTCAAAGGTTTGGGCGAAATGATGCCTACACAGTTGTGGGATACCACGATGAACCCGGAAACTCGCACGCTGAAACGAGTGGAAATCGATGACGCTGCCGAGGCCGATCGCATCTTTACCATCTTAATGGGCGATCGAGTCGCACCCCGGCGCGAATTCATCGAAACCTACGGTCCCAAACTCAACCTGCTGGACTTAGACATCTAAGTTAGTCAGTAGTCAGTAGTCAGTAGTCAGTAGCTAACAACCAATGACTGACGACTACTGACTAAACTGTTTGTGTATTTTATAGCAACCGCCAAGATGCTGAGGACGTTTTCATTGGCCCAAACCCTTGATTTTCTGCCTTGTGCCTTGTGCCTTCTGCCCAGTATAGGTTTTGTTATAAAAATTAATACAATCTCTCATTAAATCAGTCTAAGGTAATAACTTAGGTATTTTTTAGATTGTTGGCGCATCCATCGACAACCACGAAAATAGAAAGTTGGACAATATATTATGAGCATCAATTTAGCGACCAAATTGCGTGAAGGAACGAAAAAATCTCACACAATGGCAGAAAATGTCGGTTTTGTCAAGTGCTTTTTAAAAGGCGTTGTAGAAAAGACATCTTACCGGAAATTAGTAGGCAACCTCTACTTTGTATACTCCGCCATAGAAGAGGAAATGGAACGCCAAAAACAGCATCCGGTGATTTCAAAAATTTACTTTTCTGAGTTGAATCGGAAACAAAGTCTAGAAAAAGATTTGTACTATTACTACGGCGTGAATTGGCGGGAACAGGTAGCTCCCTCAGCAGCAGCAAAAGCTTACATCGAGCGAATTCACAAAATTTCAGCCACCGCACCAGAACTGTTAGTCGCTCATTCTTACACTCGCTATCTCGGCGATTTATCCGGTGGACAAATCCTCAAGGGGATTGCTCAGCGCGGGATGAATCTTACCGAGGGAGAAGGTACTGCTTTCTATGAATTCGCAGATATTCCTGATGAAAAAGAGTTCAAAACTAACTATCGTCAAGCAATGAATGAATTGCCAATTGACGAAGCTACAGCAGAGCGAATTGTTGATGAAGCTAATGCAGCTTTTGGCATGAATATGAAGATGTTCATGGAGTTAGAAGGCAATTTGATTAAAGCTGTTGGTCAAATGTTGTTTAATACCCTGACGCGGAAGCGTGGCGCTGCTAGTACGGAATTGGCTACGGCTGAGTAAGTTAAGGTCTGCGGGCGATAATTTGAACCTCGGTTAAAGAGGAAAATTTTAAATCCTGGGGGTTTGATGGCTGCTTTTACAGTCACCAAGTCTCCGGGATTTTGCATTGTGGGCGATCGACTTTCTCGATCGGCTTCGAGACACTCGTGTCATATCGTTTCCGGTTGTATTGGAATGATTTAACCGCAGAGAACACAGAGGACACAGAGGGAGAGAATAGAAATCTGAATAATTCAGATGCTACCGGATTTGATATCAAAATTACCCAGATGCTCTACCATACCAAAAGATTTAACGTCCCACACCCCGATTCGGAGGTTCCTCCGGCACCGTTGGTGAAGCAGACCTCGCCTGTCCCTCCAAATACTTGTTCAAAGCGTAAGCAATGTCGCCACGAGTCATCGGCTTCAAAGGATTAATCTTATTAGTTCCCAATTCAATATTGACAAAACCTTCATAAAGTGCAGTCGCCAGAGACTTTCTCGCCCAATTAGGGATTTCCGCCGCATCTGGATAATTAGCTAAAATCTCAGAAACGTTAACATCGGGAAACTGAAAAACACCATAAGCTTGAGCAAAAATCGCTAAAGCCTCAGCACGAGTCACCCTTTGATTGGGAAAAAACATTCCATCGCGATATCCAGTCATAGTTCCCGTTTTCAAAACAATTTGAATCGCACTATAGGCCCAGTAACTTTTAGGTACATCTGGCAAGTCCCGATCGGCTTTCTGAGAAATTTTCCGGTGTTCTAAACCAAAAGTTTTCACCAAAATCGTAGCCAACTCCGCACGACTCACAAAACCCTCAGCATTAAAATTACCACGGGCATCCTTAGTCATCAATCCCGCAGTCACCACCCGCTCAATCGGGTCAATCATTAATTGAGCTTGAACGGCTGTCGGGATTCCTTGCAATAGCGCGATCGTAAAAAAAATGCTAACTAAATTTTTCACGATTTTAAAATAAAACATTTGCTTCCGGCAAAGCACCCTGCATCTTACCCAACCAATCAATCAAATTATCCAATTGCTTGTCCGCACTCAAAACGGCCATCCCTCGAATAGTAACCTTTCCCTTGCTGTAGACAAAACGAGACTGCAAATGTTCCGGCAAATTAGCCTTAAGCAACAGCCAAGCAGGCTCCTCCATAGATGTTTCCAAAACAATATGCTGCTTATTTTCCGCTTTAATCCTAGAACAACCAATTTGCTTAGCAATTTGTTTGAGTTCAACAATACGAATAAGTTGCTTTGCAGGAAGAGGAATCGGCCCATAACGATCGCACCAATCAGCCTGAATCTGCTGCAACTCTTGGGGCGTACTAGCAGAAGCAACAGAACGATAAGCACTCATCTTCTGATCCAAATCCCCAATATAATCAGCAGGAATAAAAGCCGTCAAACTCAGATCAATTTGAGTATCTTCAACCTTGGGAATTTCTTGACCCTTAATTTCGCGAATTGCCTCCTCCAACATTTCAGCATACAAATCAAAGCCGATCGCCTCCATTTGACCAGACTGTTCCGTGCCCAAAATATCACCCGAACCCCGAATTTCCAAATCCCGCATCGCCAACTGATAGCCCGAACCCAACTGAGCGAACTCTTGAATCGCCCGCAACCTCTGCCTCGCAGCATCAGTCAACTGATTTTGCTTAGGATACAACAGCCAAGCGTGAGCTTGAATACCCGCGCGTCCCACCCGTCCCCGCAACTGGTAAAGTTGACCCAAACCAAACCGATGCGCGTCTTCAATCAAAATAGTATTGACACGAGGAATATCCAAACCAGACTCAATAATCGTGGTGCAGACCAAAATATCGAAATCCGCCGCACTAAAAGTCAGCATAATCGATTCCAATTCCGAAGCATCCATTTGACCATGGGCGATCGCAATTCTCGCAGACGGAACCATCACCTGCAACTGAGCAGCTAACTCCTCAATCCCCTCAATCCGGGGCACAACGTAAAAAACCTGACCACCCCTGTCTAACTCTTGACGAATAGCCGATCGTACCGCTTCCGGGTCATAGGGAGCCAAATGCGTCTGAATCGGTCGCCTACTCGGAGGCGGAGTCGCAATCAAACTCATTTCCCGAATCCCCGACAGCGACATATACAAAGTCCGAGGAATCGGCGTCGCAGTGAGAGTCAGAACATCCACCTCTGTTTTGAGAGCTTTAATAGCTTCCTTTTGCTTAACCCCAAACCGCTGTTCTTCATCCACCACCAACAAACCCAAATCCCGAAACTTAATCGCCTTACTCAAAACAGCTTGAGTACCCACAATCACATCTAACTCCCCAGTAGCCAAACGCTTATGAATCTCCCGGCGTTCCGTTTCAGTGCGAAAGCGATTGAGCAAACCAACTTGGATAGGATAAGGCGAAAAACGCTCTGAGAGCGTGTGATAGTGCTGTTGGGTCAAAATCGTCGTCGGCGCAAGCATGGCCACCTGCTTACCCGCCGTAACCGCCTTAAAAATCGCTCTCAGAGCCACTTCCGTCTTACCAAAACCGACATCACCACAGACCAAGCGATCCATAGGTCGATCGCCCTCCATATCCCGTTTCACATCCTGAGTTGCCTTCAACTGATCCGGCGTTGGTTGATAAGGAAAAGAATCCTCTAATTCTTGTTGCCAAGGCATATCTGGAGGAAAAGCGTAACCTGTTTGTTTAGCTCTTTTAGCATAAAGATTCAGCAAATCCACCGCCAATTTCTTAACAGCTTTGCGAACCTTTGTTTTAGTTTTTTCCCAAGTTTGACCTGTGAGTTTGTTAAGTTCCGGCACTTGATCAGCTACAGTCCGAAACCTCGACAAAGCCCCCAATTGGTCAGCGGCGACTCGGAGAGTACCATCAGCATATTGAATCAATAAATATTCGCGAGTTTCGCGATCGATCGTCAAACGCTCCAACTTAATAAATTTACCCACTCCATGCTGACGGTGAACCACAAAATCACCAGGGCTTAATTTATTCGGGTCTACTTGTTTAGAAGCAGCACGACGGCGCTTGCGAACATAGCTAAAAGTAGCTAGAGAATGTTGACCGTAGAATTCCCGATCGCAAATCAACACAATCCGAAAAGTAGGCAGAATAAAACCTTCCAATTCAGCCAAACCGCTGTACTTCAAAGCAACCGGAATATGCTGCAATTGCAACTTATCGATCGCCAAATAATCCCGCGGATTCACCACAAACTGAGCCGGACAGTCATGTTCCGAAAGCAGAGAAACAGAGCGACTCGGTTGAGCCGAAACCAAAAACACCGAAAAACCGCGATCGCGCTCCTCCCGGAGCATTTGAGATAACTTAGCAAACTGGTGAGGCATCACCGGCACCGGGCGAGAAGCCAAATTAATCGCACCAGAAACAGAAACAGAAGATTCAGCCAATTCCGAAAGATAAAGTCGAGGAAAAGCTTCCACATCCGCCATAGACTCAGCAAAAGAGCGGTGAATCTTAGGAACAGAAACAATTAAACTTTCCCATTGCTCCCGAGCACCTTCAAACCAACGATCGCAGTGAGCCTCACACTGAGCCGGTTCATCAATAGCCACCAAAGTATTTGACGGCAAATAATCCAAAATAGAAGCAGGCTGCTCAAAAGCCAAACCCAACAACCCCTTAATAACCTTCCCTTCCCCTTCTTCCCCCTCCTCTCCATTCCCCCCTTGGGGGGGGGCAGGGGGGGGTTCTTCCTTTGCGCCCTTCGCGCCTTCGCGGTTCGTTAGTAAACTCAACCTTTCACCCAAAGCCCCCCGCACAATCCCGCCAAAATCCGTAGGAGTCAAAACCAAGCGATCGATCTTATCAAGAGAACGCTGCGAAGACGGATCAAACTCCCGAATTTGCTCCAAATCATCCCCAAACCATTCCAGACGCACCGGCAACTCCGCAGCCACCGGAAACACATCCACAATATCGCCCCGACGACTCCACTGGCCCTCCATTTCGACTAGAGGCACCCGCTCGTAACCCATCGAAGCTAATTGGCGGTCTAATATTTTCGAGTCTTGAACCATACCTCGCGCCAAAGTCAGACAATAGGGTGCAAAAGCAGCAGGTGGTGGCAAATGACACTGGAGAGCCCGCGCTGTAGCGACAATCGCCATCGGCTTAGAATTAGTAGTGATTTCTGGTTGCTGGACCAAATCCGCCAGCACCTGCATTTGCCCCCAAGTCATTTCGCTCTCATCCGAGTAAGATAGCTCGTAGGGCGAAGCCTCCGAAGTCGGGTAAAAATGCACAGTCTGCCAGCCCATCGCCTCCAGCCCAGCCACCCAACGGCCAGCTTCTTCCAGAGTTGCTGTGACGACGAGTAAACTTTGCCCCTCTTGCTGGGCGAGGGCTGAAGCTACCAAACCTTTCGGTAGGCGGGCTACGCCGGAGAGTTGCACGTACCCATGGCGCTTGAGTTTGTTGAGTAGTTCTGTGGCTAGGGGCGATCGCCCTAGAGTCCGAATGATTGAAGAGAAAGTCATGGGCTGTTAATTTTTAATCCCCGATCGGCAAAGGCTCTTTCTCTTTGCCTGTTAAGGAGATTGTACGACAAACATCATTGATTGTGTCGAGGATCTGTTGTCGCCGAGGAACTTAACAGGGGGTTAATTTTTGCTCTAATATATCGAGGCTGCGATCGAAACGAGCGAGTTCCGTTAATCTAGGTACAGGATTGATAGCAACAAAATTTCGATTTTGCGATCGAGATTGAAAGCTTTCAGGCCTCTCCTTTAACCGGGCTGTGATTGCCGTTACCACCGATAATTTGAGAAATGTCCCCAAGTACCGACCTTCTGATTGTTCTGCTGCTGATTTTCCTCAATGGCTTATTTGTGATGTCCGAGATGGCCATCATCTCAGTACGCAAGGTAAGACTGCAACAGATGGCCAACCAAGGTTCGACCAATGCCCGCGTCGCATTGGATCTAGCTAATGCCCCCAATCAGTTCTTACCGACAGTCCAAATCGGGATTACGCTGCTGGCGATTCTGTCGGGCGCTTTTGGAGAAACGACTATTTCTAAAAGAGTAGAGCCTTTGTTGCGACTGATTCCCGCCCTCGCACCCTATTCTGGGGCGATCGCCTCAGTCATCGCGATTTTAACCATAACTTATCTGACCATAATTATTGGCGAACTCGTGCCCAAGCGACTAGCACTCAACAACCCAGAGCCGATCGCCTCTAGCGTAGCCATTCCCATGCGAATGCTCTCCAAAATTGGTGCTCCCGCCGTTTATGTTTTGAGTTATTCTACTGAATTAGTGCTGCGGCTCATGGGGATTTTGCCCTCCACAGAACCGCAAGTTACAGAAGAAGAAATTAAAGTTTTAATCGAGCAAGGAACCGAAGCCGGCACCTTTGAAGAAGCCGAACAAGATATGGTAGAAAGGGTGTTTCGTTTGGGCGATCGACGAGTCAGCGCCTTAATGACACCCCGCCCGGATCTTACCTGGCTCGATCTCGACGATTCAGTAGAAGAAAATCGCCAAAAAATGCTTGGCAGCGGTCATTCTAGGTTTCCGGTGTGTCAGGGAGGCCTCGACAACGTTGTCGGTTTAGTACACGTCACAGATATGCTGTCACGGACTTTAACTGGTCAACCCCTCGATTTAAGCGCTTCTTTACGAAGACCTTTATTTGTACCAGAAAGCACGCGGGGTTTAAAAGTATTAGAACTTTTCAAGCAATCTAGCAATCAAATAGCCTTGGTAGTAGACGAATATGGCGTGATTCAAGGATTGGTTACAGTTAACGACATTTTAGTCGAACTCGTGGGAGAATTTCCCTCTATTGAAGATGCCGACGAGCCACAAGCCGTCCAACGGGAAGACGGTTCTTGGCTGTTAGATGGAATGCTACCAGTCGAAGATTTTTTTGAGATGTTTGGCATCGAAGAATTGTCAGCAGAAAACAAAGGAAGTTACCACACAATGGGTGGTTTTGTGATTACAAATTTGGGCAAAATTCCCGCAGCCGCCGATCACTTTGAGTGGAACAATTTGCGTGTCGAAGTAGTCGATATGGACGGGAACCGAGTTGATAAAATCTTGGTAATGCCGATCGACAAAGCAGGGAATCTACCCCCAAGCAATCCAAAAACATGACAGACTCCCACATCAAGCCGAGTACAGCTACTTGTGCGCTCGCGTAGCCGAAGTATGATGTGGGCTTCTTAACAGCCCTAGCGAGGGCGTACCCGACTCCTTAGCCAAGAAGAATTCACCTCTCGTTCAGACCACTTGGTGAGGGAATAAACTAGAGAATAACATCCATCTTAGTTCCTTGTCACCTATACCCACAGACTCTGGCTCATCGCTTCTTCTTATTTTTTTCATCCTCCCGCAACACTTCTAAAATGGAACTACCCACATAATTACTAAAAACCACTTCTCCCGCTTTGTTATAATGACAGCAGCTATCAACATAAACAGCATCTTTAGTCTTGTCAAAAACCTTAACCCCATTAAATATATTAATCTTATTTTTTTCTAAATTAGGAAACTTTTTAAACAGAGCCGGATACCCAATTTCCACTGCCTTAGCATAGGGAGTATCCTGATTAAAAGCAATCTGCTTTTCGGCGGCGCTAAACACCCTTTTTGTCTGATAATACTGATTGGGCTGGAGTACATGAACATAAGGCACATTGCTAGCCGACAAAACTTTGTGCATAAAAATTGAACTCTTCGCCCAATTCCATGCCATTTCTTCAAATGCTACCGCATCCTGTGCCACAGATTTATTAGTATTAAGGTAAATAACGCTCCCATCGTCTTGTTGTTTAGTGCGTTCTTTTTCAAACTTAATCACATCGGTTTTATAATTATTTACTAAGTTTTGAATATACACTGAATAGAAAGCATCACACGCCGCCAAACTACAGTGTTGCAAACTTTCCAAAGCCTGATTAATCTTAGCTTTATTTTCTTTAATTCTGATAGTTGCTTTCATCGCTTTTGTAGAAAGGCTATTATTCGCCAAGTTAGTCAACGGCAAGATATGCTGAATGCTTGGCATCGCTAAATCGACCTTATTTTTATTGTTTAAATTAGAAAGGGCTACTTCATTGAAGCCATCTATATTTACAACCAGATCGAATTCTTGACGAAGGGCTAAGAAATAGTTTAAAATTAACAATTGTTGGGGCTGTTTATAGCCTCCGGTAGCAAAAGACAAAATTACAAATTCTCGATTTTTCAAACTAGGCAACTGCTTGATATATTCAGGCAAAATTTTATTCTGTATTTCAAATATTGAATAGTTAGAAGCAACCGAACCGCCAAATACCCCAATAATAAATTGATTTTTGTTAGTCTTTTTCAAAGGGTAATCGTAAGGAGAAATAAACCCATAGTTATTGACTTTAAAACCGGGGCGAAAATCCGCACTCGGTTTTTGAACAAATCCGAAAAAAGGATGAAATCTTTCTACTATAGACTCATTTAACCGGACTCCTTCTAAATTAATTCCCAAGGCAGATTTATCTAATGGCTTTTGTCTGGTATAGAAAAATTGCTTGTGCTTGACAAAATACCATCCCAAGGAACCCACCTCTAGGAAAGTCAGTAACAACAGTAAATTAATCAAAGCAATTTTGATTATTTCTGGGCTTTTTTTAATAAATTTGAAATCATTCATGTTTTTTTTACAGTAATAAATACTTATTTATTTTTTGGGGCTTTCTTTCAGTGGTGTGCTAGTTGCTGCTGGATTTCTCCATACTTTAATAATCGAACTAGAAATATAGTTTACCAATATTTCCTGTCCTACTAAATTTTTTCTCGTTCCCAGGTTCTACCTGGGAACGCATATCCAGAGGCTCTGCCTCGCGATTTATCGACGCCCAATGCCCGATGCCCACATAGGATTTATCAGCAATTAACCGGACATCATATCACTTTTTCTCGTTCCCAGGTTCTACCTGGGAACGCATATCCAGAGGCTCTGCCTCGCGATTTATCGACGCCCAATGCCCGATGCCCACATAGGATTTATCAGCAATTAACCGGACATCATATCACTTTTTCTCGTTCCCAGGTTCTACCTGGGAACGCATATCCAGAGGCTCTGCCTCGCGATTTATCGACGCCCAATGCCCGATGCCCGATGCCCACATAGGATTTATCAGCAATTAACCGGACATCATATCACTTCTTCTTGTTTCTTTCTTCCTTCCGCAACCGTTCTAAAATCTCCCCGCCCACATAATTACTGAAAACCACTTCTCCAGCTTGATTATAATGACAGCAACTATCCACATAAACAGCATCCTTAGTCTGATCAAAAACATTCACAGCGTTCACTAAATTAATATTATTTTTTGCCAAATTAGGCAACTTCTTAAACAAAGCCGGATATCCAAGTTCAACAGCTTTAGCATAAGGAGTATCCTTATTAAAAGCAATCCGCTTTTCCGCTTCGCTAAACACCCTTTTCGTCTGATAGTATTGATTTGGCTGAAAAACATGAAAATACGGCACGTTGCTAGCCGACAATACTTTATTCATAAAAATTGAACTTTTCGCCCAACTCTGAGCCATTTGTTCAAAAGCAGCATCATCTTTCATAACAGAATTGTTAAGATTGATATAAACCACGCTGCCGCCGTCATCATTCTGCGTTTGATTCCTCTCTTTTTCAAACCTGATGACATCTTTTCGGTAGTTGTTTATCAAGTTTAGAACGTAAACAGAAGTTAAAGCGTCGCACGCAGCTAACTTGCATTCCTGCATACTTTTCAAACCCCGATTAATCCTAACTTTACTTTCTTTAATTGCGATCGTTTCTTTCATCGCTGTTGTAGAAAGGCTATTGTTGGCTATGTTTGTCAGCGGTAGGATGTGCTGAATGCTTGGCATCGCCAAATCGATTTTATTTTTATTGTTTAAATTTGAAAGTGCTACTTCGTTAAAGCCGTCGATATTCACGACCATATCGAGTTCTTGATCTAAAGCCAAAAAGTAGTTTAAAATTAGCAACTGCTGCGGCTGTTTGTAACCTGCCGTGGCAAAAGATAAAATAATGAATTCTCGATCTTTCAAAGCGGGCAACTGTTTGAGGTATCTAGGGAGAATTTGATTTTGGACTTGAAATATTGCATAATCAGAAGCAACTGAACCGCCAAATACTCCGATAATAAATTGATTTGGTTTAGTCTTTTTGAAAGGGTAATCGTAAGGCGAGATAAACCCGTAATTGTTAACTTTAAAACCCGGGCGAAAGTCGGCGCTTGGTTTTTGAATAAATCCAAAAAAAGGATGAAATCTTTGGACAATCGACTCTCTGAGCCGCACTCCTTCTAAATTAATTCCCACCGAAAACTTATCTTTTGGCTTTTCCCTAGTATAGAAAAATTGCTTGTGTTTCACAAAATACCATCCCAGGGAACCGAGTTCGAGGAAAACGAGTAAAATCACTAAGTTCACTAAAGCAATCTTGAGAAAATCTTGTCCTTTTTTGATAAATTTTAAATCTTTCATAAACCTCTATTTCGACTTCCTTGCTACTTTAATAATTGAACTAGAAATATAGTTAGCAAATAATTCCTGTCCTACTAAATTATAGTGACAGCAGGAATCTTTGTAAACAATTTCATTGGTATTGTCCAAGATATTCACTCCACTAAATACATTAACTCCGGCTTTTTGCAAATCATCAACTTTTGACAAAAGCAGCGGATAGCCTTTTGTTACCCCTTCCATGTAAGGACTATCTTTGCTAATGGCAAATGCTTTTTCCTTTTGGGGAAATATCCGTTTGGTTTGATAATATTGGTTGGGCTGAATAAAGTGAAAATAAGGAATTCTTCTACTTGATAAAATTTGATTCATCATTACCGAAGAGTCGTACCACATGGATACCATTTTGCTAAAAGCATCAGTATCATCTAAAACAGTATCAGATTTGGGAATATAGACAGTACCGCTATTTTTGGGGTCGGTTTTAGACTCTTTTACTTGTTTGTCGTACTTGATAATTTCTTGTTGGTAATCTTTGAGTAATAGCCTCACCTGTATTGAGATAACAGCATTACACAAAGCCAACCTACAAGTTTGTAATTGAGCAATGGTTGTTCTCAATTGTTTTTTATTTTCATTGATTTTCACTATGGCAGCCATAGCTTCCGGTGACAAGTTATCATTAGCTAAATCAGTTAATGCCTGAACGTGTTGAACGCTGGGCATTCCTAAGTCTAATTGGGATTTGTTGTTTAAATTTGACAAAGCTACTTCGTTAAAACCGTCAATATTAACTACCATGTCAAACTCTTGACCCACCGCTAGAAAGTAGTTTAAAATCAATAATTGTTGGGGCTGTTTGTAACCACCGTTGGCAAAATTTAAAACAATAATTTCTTTGTCGGCAAATTCTGGATAACTTTTTAACTTCCTAGATAACATGGTACTTTCGTATTCATCCACGGCGAGGTTGTTGGCTACCGAACCGCCAAAAATCCCGATAATAAATTGATTTTTACTGGTTTTAGCAAAAGGATATTGTAGGGGAGTATAAAAACCGCTCTTGTTGACTTTTAAATTATATTTTTTATTGCTAAAAGCACCTTGTTTCATGACATAGCCAAAAAATGGGTGCAGTCTTTCAACGGTGGAATCATCTAGCCGAATTCCGATTCTTTGAATGTCCTCTACTACTGGTTCTTTTGTTTTATTTCGGGTATAAAACAATTGATTTTGAGTTAGGAAATAAAAAGCTAGGGACAAAGATTCCAGGCAAATAAATAGGATGGCAACATTAATAGTGATTACACTAAATAGATTTTTGCCTTTGTTTATATCTTTTGAATCTTTCATCAGATTTGACATACTAGCGTTGACTATTTGGCAGTTGAGACTGCTTCAAATTTTCGCACAAATTTCGATTAATCATGATGCTAGCCAGCCGATGTCCAAGTTGATTCCAGTGGCCTCCACAGTTGACATAATTCTCAAAACCGTGGGCGCAAACCTGATATTTGTCAGTGTATGCTTGAAACTGTTCGGCTAAACTCAGCACCCTAAAACTGTGGGTTCTACCCAAGTTGTCTAGTCGGCGATTGGGGTAAAACAAGTCCTGAATGTTGTTGTCTTTGATGAACTTTTGTCGCATCGCAACATCTGGGTGAACCTGAGCTGGATCGCCGATGGTGACAACTAAGAAATCAGCATTTTTTTGCACCACTTCATCCCGGATGGTCAAAATCAAACCCTCTGTAATTTTCCAAGCATCTTGCCAAGCAGCATCGGTTGGTTCTTTAAAATTCTGGGTGCTTAAATTTGTAAAGTCATTAGATAACTGCTGCTTTTTTCTCTCTAATTCTACCTTTTTCACAACTTGCAAAATGCGGGAGTTGTTGACTAACCAAGCGGGTAGTTTGTCGATCGCAGAAACGGCATACCGGTTGCGGTCGATGGGACGTAGAGTCCGAAAAGACATATCTGGAACTAACTTGCCACTAGCATCATACACAAAAAATGGTCGATAGCGATCGTATTCTAGTTTCGGTGAATTATTAATTACATCATTGCCAATAAAAAAAGCAAGGACTACGATATCAGGGCTGTAATCCCACACTTTTTTCCGCAACATAACTAATTCTTGAGCAGTGCCGTAACCCTGGACTCCAAAATTGATGACTTCAACTTTTTTGCGTCCTTTGACGGCTTCGCAATTGGCCAGTTTCCGTTCCAATTTTGACCAGAAAGTTTGTTCGATAGGTACGTGAATGGCTTCGGTGAAAGAATCCCCCAAAACTGCTACTCGCAAAGTATTGGGAGGTTTAGCTTTGGTGTGTTCGCGATCGCGCAAACCCTCGCTATTCACCTGCACAAAACTCGCGCCTTCGCCCTTCCACTCCCCCGACACACCGGGTTTGAGCTTCCAGCCCAAATCGCGATCGGCTGTATGGAAATTTGTTGGTGCAGAGTCTACCAAATCGCCAATTTTTGGATAGCCTTGAATCCCAGCAACTCGCAATCCCAATTCACCAATTATCACCCCCATTAATAAACCACCGAGTGTCAAACCCACGTTGACACCCAAAGTTTTTAACTTGCTCATTCTGTCAAAACAAAGTGTAAATAAACGGAGCAATCACAGAACCCTGACTGAGTACAATCAAAGCTCCCAAAAAGACCAAAGTCACAATTAACGGTAGTAGCCAATACTTTTGGCGTTCTTTCATAAACGCCCACAAATCTTTGAGAAAGTCTAATGTTGATTCAAACACTTAGAAAGGACGCTCCATACTAACTTTGGTTCTGGCTTTACTGGGGACGCGGTAAGTATCCATTTTGGGATTTAGTTTGCGTCTCATTGCATCTTCGCCTAACAGGGTTTTAATTACTCCCATTGGCCACACTATCAGGTAAAAAACTATCCCCAGAATAATCGGAGTTTCGATTTTGTTAAGGATGAGTCCAAACCGCATCCAAGCGTGATAAACGGGATTCAGAGATTTTGGCGCAACCAATGCTAGCACAATTAGCACTGCACCGATCGCCCAGGGCAACCAAGGTAGGGGATGACGGCGCAATAACGGTACTACTAAACCGAATAGCAGTGCTATCAAACCGCCGATTAGCAGCCCGAAATCGCGCAAGCCTTTTTTATCGAGTTTTTTAATTTCGTCGCTCATTTGTTAGTTGACAGTTGTCAGTTGTTAGTTGTCAGTTGGCAGTTGGCAGTTGGCAGTTGTTAGTTGGTAGTTGACAGTTGGTAGTTGACAGTTGGCAGTTGTTAGTTAGCAGTTGCCTGGGTTTGCTAATAACCAATAACCAGTAAAGAATAATTACTAATGACCACTGTCAACTGTCAACTGTCAACTGTCAACGGACTAATCTAGTTCAAATTCATTTTTCCAAGCATCATCTTGTTTCCAAGGAATTTGTTCTGATTTAGAAAGCAAGAAATTTTCCAAAACCAGATAGTCCATTTCAGTACGCATGAAACAGCGATAAGCATCCTCTGGATTACAAACAATCGGTTCGCCACGGACATTAAAAGAAGTATTAACTAAAATCCCACATCCCGATCGCCTTTCAAAGTGACTAATTAAGTCATAGTACCGAGGATTAGTTTCCTTGTGAACCGTTTGGACACGGGCCGAGTAATCAACGTGAGTAACAGACGGAATCTCCGATCGCGGAACGTTGAGCTTGTCAATGCCAAACAGTTGTTCTTGTTCGGGTGTCATCGGAATGCGGAGACTGGTTTTGACAGGAGCCACCAATAGCATATAAGGGCTAGAATGATCCATCTCAAAATAATCAGCAACACGTTCCGCTAAGACTGACGGCGCAAAAGGTCGAAAAGATTCCCGATATTTAATTTTCAGGTTCATGACCGACTGCATTTTAGCATTGCGGGGATCGCCAACGATCGATCGACCTCCGAGAGCCCGCGGGCCAAATTCCATCCGTCCTTGGAACCATCCCACCACATTGCCCTGTTCCAGAATTTCTGCCAACTGCGGCATTAATTCGGCATCATCCAATCGATGATAGCTAGCTTTGACAGCATCCAAATATTCCAGAATTTCTGTGTCAGTAAACTTTGGCCCCAAATAAGAACCGCGCATTTGATCGCGACAAGTTAAATGAGCAATAGACTTAGTAACAGTTGCTACTGGTTGGTTGGTAGCGAGGAATTCACTCGGCTCCTCCTCTTTTGTAGTCAGGAATTCAGTCCTTTCCTCCGGGACTTCCTTTAATGCGAATCCATCACCTGCAACAGTGCGATTTTGTTCGCAATACTGATACCAAATCGCCAAAGCTGCGCCCAAAGCACCGCCAGCATCTCCTGCCGCTGGTTGAATCCAAATATCTTTGAAAATGCCTTCCCGCAAAATGCGGCCGTTAGCCACGCAGTTAAGAGCAACGCCACCAGCAAGACAGAGATAATCGACATTCAATTCTTTTTTAACTGTTCTGCAAAGCCGCAACACAACTTCTTCAGTGACAACTTGAATGGAAGCGGCAATATCCATTTCTCGCTGAGTTAATTTCCCTTCAGCTTGGCGTGGCGGGCCTTCAAACAGTTCGTCAAACTTCTGATTTGTCATGGTTAAGCCAACTGTGTAGTTGAAATAATCCATGTTTAAACGGAAAGTTCCGTCATCTTTGAGGTCGATTAAATAGTTGAGAATTTTGTCTACATATTTGGGTTCGCCGTAGGGCGCTAAACCCATGAGTTTGTATTCACCTGAGTTGACTTTGAAGCCTGTGTAGTAGGTGAAAGCGGAATAAAGCAAACCCAAGGAGTGAGGAAAGTCGATTTCCCACTCAGGAGTTAGTTGGTTGCCATCTCCCAGCCAGACTGAGGTTGTTGCCCATTCTCCCACGCCGTCGAGACACAAAACGGCGGCTTTTTGAAACGGGCTGGGGAAAAAGGCTGAGGCGGCGTGGGATTGGTGGTGTTCGGTAAATAGTAGAGATGGTTTGAGTTTTGAGGTTTTGCAGTTTGCCATTTCTGCAAGTTCTCTTTTGAGGATGGTTTTGAGGTATAGCTTCTCTTTTAGCCAGATGGGCATGGCGGTTAAGAAAGAGCTAAAACCTTTGGGTGCGTAGGCTAAATAGGTTTCGAGCAGGCGCTCGAATTTGACTAAGGGTTTGTCGTAAAATACTATTCGATCGACTTCCTGTAGCTCAATTTTTGCTTCTTTTAGACAATAGGCGATCGCATTCTTGGGAAATCTGGCATCGTGCTTTTTGCGGGAAAATCTTTCTTCCTGCGCTGCGGCGATAATTTCTCCATCGCTAATTAAGGCTGCGGCGCTGTCGTGGTAGTACGCCGAGATTCCAAGTATGTTCATCGCTCTCCTCACAAATCGCTATGCGTTTGCATCTGAATATTTAGAATAGTCAATGATTATAGCTGCTTAAGTACAGATTTGAACTTTTTCTCAAATCCCCAATCTACAATCGCTGAATCCGTCGCCACCAAGCCCTGAAGTATGTCACCAAGGGGAATTGATAAAATTCACCTACCAACCACAGGACAATTCCTAAATGGGACAAAAATGCTAGCCCTGTCCAAGCTGCGGGCAACCACGACAGTCGGCTGCCGGGAACCGGGGGAAAATAGTAAGCACAGAGCCCTAGCAAGGTAGTGGGCAGGAAAATTAGACCTAGTGCTGCTGCTAAGTAGGGCCATCCGAATTCTACGCCTTCGAGGTGGGCTCCGATCCACTGTTTGCCGTTCCAGTGCCAAGTTACTGGTGGTGATCGATCGGCCATTTTGAGCATTTGTCTTTCTTCGTTGCCAGTGAAAATGTGTTGACAGAAGTTGCAAGCTAGGGCTTCCATCATGGGCATGGGAGAAATTTCGCCAGTGCGACAAACTGGGCAAGGATATGTGTGTTCAGGGTGGAAAGGACGGGTGGATTTTTGGGTGAAGGTTCGCATGGATTAGAGATTTTGTCAAGAGATTAACGCAGTCATTAGTCAGTAGTCATTAGTCAGTAGTCAGTAGTCAGTAGTCAGTAGTTAGTAGTCAGTAGTTAGTAGTCATTAGTTAGTAGTTAGTAGTTAGTAGTTAGTAGTTAGTAGTCAGTAGTTAGTAGTCAGTAGTTAGTAGTCAGTAGTTAGTAGTCAGTAGTTAGTAGTTAGTCAGTAGTCAGTAGTCATTAGTGAACCGTCAACCGTCAACTGTCAACTGTCAACTGTCAACTTTTTAATCGAACTCGCCCGGAACTAAAGGCCTGTATTCGATCGCCTTCTAAACGCAATCGCAAACGACCACCTTCGTCAATGCCGGCGGCTTGTCCGTAGATGGTTTTGTCGGAAAGTTCCATCGCCACTGGGCAACCAAAAAGTGCATCACGGTGCTGTAATTCTGGCAACAGTCTGGCTAAACCGGATTTTCCGGCTGGTTTGTCATTTTTGTGAAACATATGGGCGAGTTCCAGGAGATAGTGTCGCAGTCGATCGAGCAAACACAGTTCATCTGGCACTTGGCTAGCTATAGAATGCAAGCTTACTGCATTGCCGATCGCGCTGGCATCAAGTCCGCGGAGATCGAAGTCTACACACAGGTTGATGCCGATGCCGACTACGGCGCGAGTTGTGGCCCAAACATTGCTAGAAGTGGCTTCGCAGAGAATTCCGGCTAATTTGCGGCGATCGATCCAAATGTCGTTTGGCCATTTCAGGCGCAGCAGAGTGCGACAGTCGGGAACTAAATCTTCGATCGCATAAATCACGGCTAAACCGACGGCTAAACTGAGCCCAGGTAACAGATTAGTGTTGAGGTTGTCGAGTACAAAACTGGCAGTCAAAACACCGGTTGGGGCGTGCCATGTGCGCCCGTGTTGGCCTCTACCACTGGTTTGTCGTTTGGTGAATACGACATCTCCGTGGTTGAGTTGGGCTGCGCGGGCGATGGCGATCGTGTTGGTACTGGGACAGGTATCTAGCCAGTGTAGCCAGTGAGGGATATTTGGGCGATCGGGTTCTGGGAATGGTGGAATTAAGGGCGATTCAGACAAGGTTTGATTGGTGGTATAGCAACCGCTGGTGTGAGGAAGTTAGGCGTAATTAGCTTGCTTGTTCTGTAGCAGACTTAGTATTTTTGCTGGCAACATTGGGCTTGCTGCCTAATTTTTGGAAGTAAAGACTGCCGACGATGACTAAGAACATAGCATAACCGAGCCCTTGGACTAGATAAAGTCGATCTCTGTATCCGAATAGTGCTTTGAGTACAATTCCAGGAAATTTGCGATCGGGCAAAACTGCCTCTGCATTCCACAGCATCGGACCTAAAATACAGGAGTGGAGTTGTGCAGTGCGATCGAAAAAAACACAAATCCCTGCATAATTGATATCTGTCTGGGACAAAAGGGCAGCAGAGGAGTCAAAATGTTTGAGTGCTGATACTGCTAAACCGGCGACGATTAGCAATAATAAGATTCCCATAAATTTGAAAAACTGGCCCAGTTGAATTTTGACACCCCACTGGAAAATTAGCGCGCCTATGATTGCCGCCCCAAGCAAACCGCCCAAAGCACCTAAAGCCGGAGTTAAACCTTGTTGAAATTGAGCGCTGACAAATATAACTGTTTCAAAACCTTCGCGAAGTACGGCGATAAAAATCAAGCCGAATACGCCCCAGCCAGCCTTAGCATTTTCTGTCAAAGCTGCTGTTACTGCTCCTTCCACTTCTGCTTTAAGAAAGCGGGCTTGCTGAGTCATCCAAATTAGCATCCAGCTTAGCATTACTATGGCGACAATTCCCAGACCACCTTCGAGTAGTTGCTTAATTACTGGTGCGTAAGGCTGATTTGATGTTGAGAGTATATAGAGTAACTGATTGAATAATGCACCCACACCAGCGCTAGCTGCAATGCCGGCTGCGATACCTGCATAAACCCAAGAATTGAGATTAGTTTTGTCGGCTTTTTTTAAGCAAGCTAGGACTATGCCGACGACTAAGGCGGCTTCTACGCCTTCGCGGAGGGTGATTACAAAGGTTGGGATGGCTTCAGTAAAGTTCATTTTTTTGATAACTGCTAATTTGTAGTTAGTCTTTAGTCTTTAGCAACTTTTGTTATTGAACCGCGAAGGCGCGTTCCCCGCAGGGGTTCCCGTAGGGTAGGACGCGAAGAAGTAGGTATTCTTAAGGTGGTTTGGGAGTAACTAAGGACTAATCACTAATGGTAAGGTGCGTCGCTCATCAATTGTCGATTGATTTTTTTGAGGGATTTTTGAGGCTACACACCCTACAACTACAACTGTCAACTGTCAACTGTCAACTGTCAACTATAATCCCTTAGCATTTTTTTGAGTTCTACTTGGTGCAATTCTTCTTGTCCAATCAGAGTGCGGGCATATTCTTCCAAGTAAACGCTGGAGTCTGTGACGACTTCAAGTAAGGTTTTATACTTTTTGAGAGCTTTTTTTTCGTGATTTAAACTTTCTTCCAACAAGTCTCTTATCGAATGTTTGTAGGTTTCTTCGATGGGAGCAATTTTCTGGCTGGGATGTCCATCTAAACCTGTTAAAATTTCTCCGGCTTGTTGGGCGTGGAGTAGGGATTCGGTTGCTTGTGCTTGAAAAAACTGCACGATGGGAATCCGGTTTGGCCCTGTCACCATTAGTGCGTAGTGGGTGTAGCGTACTACTCCTGCTAGTTCCCATTCCATGATGGTGCATAGCAGTTCTTGGGTTTTTTTCTCGTCGAGTTCTTTCATTTGTTGTTTAAGATGTAGAATGCTTTACAGGGCGCAATTTATAATATCACATTTAAATGTGAATTTTAAATTAAGGTGCGCCATAAGTACCTTACTGGATAAATGTTTTAGGTGAGTTACGGGTTAACTTCTAAGGTTCCAGTAGGAGTGAATACCACTGTCAACTTCGCGACTGGTGCGGGGCTATTGCTACTGGTAGTTTCGGAAGCTGTGAGCAGATTTGGTAGGGGAGTTTCTTGGGTAAAATCCTTGGCAGGCTGGTTGAGTGGCTCGAAATTGCCGATCGCCCCGTCTTGACTTGCACTGACTCGATAGACTAGATTTTGAGTGAACGTGGGGCTAGTTTTCCAAGTCTGATTTATGCGATCGTAGACTTTTAGAGCTAATTCATCTAGTTTAGTGCGATCGGTAATTTCTGCTGTCTGATTAGTGACCTCCACCGCCTGAACATCCTGCTTACCCGCTGACACAGGTAAAGCTTGGACAGTCTTATCTGTAGGGCTACTTGCAATAGCCGTTTCAGAAGACTTATTAGCAACAGTCGTAACATCTGTTGCTGTATCAGAAGGTTTTTTTACCTCAATTGTCAAAGACTTGACGTGGGAACTGAGAAACTTTTCTTTTTGGCTAACGCGCCACATGGCGATGGGATAAGTCACAAAGAAAAGAGTCAAAACTCCCATACTAATCCAAACTATTTTGTGCATCTCCCTGGCTGGGAGCGGCTTATTTTTTGTTTCCATCATCAAACCTCGCATTACTTAAGTTAAGGGCAAATAGGGGAATAGAGGATGCCAACACATAGCTGTGGCTGCGACTAACAAAGCAAACATCCAGAAAAATATGGTACGGCTTTTAATATTCTGATTCTTCCAGAGCGAATGAAGTATTAGCCAACTGACAAGCCAACCGACAAGCAACATAGTTTCTTTGCCGCTATAACTGCCGATATTGCCCCACATTTCGTCACCAGTCTTGCTTCCGGGAATCCAAGTGCCGAGATTCCAAACAATTGTTTCTATGGATTTAGATGTCTCTGACAAGTGGTGAGTCACCATCATTGTAAAACAGCCAATTCCAGCACTAATTAATGCGGCAGCAGCAGGGCCAGAATCGCTAGGCGGAGTTTCGGCTCCCTCAGCTAAACTCTTGGGAAATTTTTTGAAATAACTCCATATTTTGCCGTAAATAGGTTCAGTTGCAGCCAATTTTTCGCTGTATAATTTTCGACTCATTTCAGGTATTTCCTAGATTTATTTATTCGTCATTAGTCATTAGTTAATCAAACTAAAAACTCACTATAAAGCGCGAAGTTTAGCAATACCAAGTCCGCTCACTATGCCGCCCATTGCAAAAAACATGATTGCCATCAAAGCTACACAAGTAGCTGTTAATACTGGGCGATTTCTCTTCTCTAAAATTGAGTCGCCATAGTTCCACAAAATCCAGGTACAAGCTACTGCCAGTGGCAATGTAAAGAGCGGGCTAAGTTCGTGGTATTCCGCCAAAATGTACTGCCCTAAAGGCGAGTTTGATTTCAGCCAATCGCTAGCTCCGCCAAAATCTGCGCCAGCTCGATAACGCATATAAGCCCAATTACCAGTAGCAATGGCCAAAAAACTCAAAATAGTTGACCAAAAGGCTAAGGTTCGCATTTGTGGCAAGATTTTACCGGCCCCTCGCAACAATGGAAATGCCAAATGTCCGGTATAAACCATCACCACTAATGCAAACATTGCACCCATGCCGTGAATTGTACCCATCCACCGCTGCCAAGGGCTCGGATGCAATAGGTTAACTAGGGGTAAAAACAGAAATAAACCAGCGGATAAAAAGCTCAGCCCGTAGATGGAAACTTGAGCAATATCTAGTTGTCTGGGAAATTCCGATGTAGCTAAATCTGTAGTTGAGTCTTGTTTTGAGTGTTGTACCACTGCTGGGTCTCCTTGAGTTGGGATGATGCAGGAAGTTATTTGAGAATATTTGCATTAGTAGCGAGAGTCTTTTGATAAAAAAACCTATATTACCAGAGCCGATCGCCCATTAGCCCGATCGACAACTGCTAAATTATTGCTCGCTTCAGACCTAGTACCCAGAATATTTGGCTTTTGAGGTCAGGAATAGCCCATAATCTTGCTTTAACTAGGTATTTAGCTATTTTGCTGCTTTTGTTAGTGCTAATAACTTAATGCTATCTATTCTCAATAATTGAGCATAAAACTAATTAGGAGGTTTCAGTTTTTTCTTTATATTTTCTTAATATTTATGTCAGAGCTTCGACTAGGGCTAGATTTTGCTGTTGAGTCCGTAAAACGAGGGGAGATTGGAGATGGGAATAATTGACAAATCGGCGATCGCTCTTTTGGGAGCTCGATCGCCTGAGAATCGCGGCTTATGGAAAAATAAGAGACCTGGTGATGGTGTGTTTTGAGCCCTTGCTCAGTTAATTCTTCAGAATTATTTAATTTGAAGGTAAAATCCTCGATCCTCTGGCTGTAAAGCCCGAATCTATGGGAAATAGTCGATCGCCCATCCCCCATACCCAGAGCGATCGCCCCCAGAAATGCCCCTAGAGGGGGTTGTAAATTTTTGTAAAAAATAGTTGACTAAAGGGTTGAGAGTTCTCCCGTTTAGGATACATCGATGCACATACCTGATGGCTTTCTTTCACCGCCGGTAGCCATTGCCACCGGCATAGCAAGTGCAGCAGTAATCGCCGTTGCCCTGAATCGAACCCGCGAAAGTCTTGGGCTGCGACAAGCCCCAATCATGGGTTTAACTACTGCTTTCGTGTTTGCAGCCCAGATGATCAACTTTCCCGTAGCAGGCGGCACCAGCGGACACTTGTTGGGAGGTGCCCTAGCATCTGTGGTTTTGGGGAACCCTTGGGCGGCAACTCTGGCAATGAGTACGGTTTTTATCATTCAGAGTGTTTTATTTGCCGATGGGGGTATCACCGCCCTGGGAGCCAATATTTTTAATATGGGGCTAGTCGGAATTTGGGTGGGCTGGTGGCTGTTGCAGCCATTGCAGCGACTTTTGGGAGGTTCCCGAAATCGTTTGCCGCTAGCTGCGGGGATTGCAGCCAGCCTCAGCGTTGTTGCGGCTTCGATTTGCGTGGCAATCCAATTGGCAATTTCTGGAACAGTATCACTTAATATCGCATTGCCAGCAATGGTAGGAGTTCATATTTTAATTGGGATTGGTGAAGGGATAATTACAGCCAGTGTTTTAACTTATCTGGTTAAAGTAAGACCAGATTTGTTACCAGGACAACAGCCACAATTGCAGAAATGGTTAGTGCCAGTAATTGGGGTTTTATTAATTAGCGGCGTACTGTCGCTGTTTGCTTCCAGTTGGCCTGACGGGTTAGAATCGGTAGCGGAAAAATACGGTTTTAAAGAGAAAGAATCTGTGGCAATTGAAAATCCTACTCCCTTAGCAGATTACACAGTTAAAGGATTAGAAGAACAGCCTATCGGTACTAGCATTGCTGGACTTTTAGGCTCTGCTGTCAGTTTCGGCGCGGCCTTTGGGATTGTTCAGTTAATTAAACCGAAAGATGTCTAAACTATCGATACCTTTTCGACTGCGACTGTCTCTAACAATTGTGATTGGCCTTGGTTTTATGAAGACAGGGGCTTGGCTGTGGCTGGGCATTTATGGGGCGATCGCACTTTTTTGGTCTTTGTGGCTGAAAGCGCCTCTGCGAACCTTAGTCCAACTATTAGGAGCAGAATTAATTTTTCTCTCCTTATTAGTGCTACCCCAAGGTTGGGAACGTGCGAGTTTTCTGCTGGTACGTTCCCTGATTTGTCTGCTAATTATGAACAGTTTTCTGCTAACTTTGCCACCCCACAGTTTGGGAATAGCCCTGAAAGGATTGCCACTACCAGCCGGCTTACAAGAAATTGTGCTATTAGCAGGGCAATACTTAGAAATCTTGCTAGCGGAAGTCAACAGCATGAAAAGAGCGGCCCAACTACGAGGCTTATCGGGTACGGGTGGATGGCTGCGCTACGCTAGTGCATCGATGATCGGAGCGCTTTATTTGCGAAGTCTCGATCGCGCAGAAAGAGTCCACGCAGCCATGCTAATTCGTGGCTATCAAGGAACCTTACCAGCCGACTCAAAATCAACACCAAAAGAGCGACTATGGCTGACAGTAACAATTTTAACCGCCACTGGATTAACCCTAGCTTCTTATGGTAATTTGTAATTAGGAATCGAGAATAGGGAAGAGATTAATTCGTGCATCAATATTTTAACTTTGTACCCTTTGCCTTCTCCCTTCTCCCTTCTCCAATCCTCTCTCTGCGCCCTCTGCGCCCTCTGTGGTTAAAAACTCCTAATCTTAAAATTGAGGCAAATAAAAATTGACTAATCTCAAAGTGACACCAACCATCCAAGTAGAAAACTTAGTCTTTGGATATCCACAGCAAAAACCAGTATTGCAAGGAATTTCCTTCACCTTGCAACCGGGAGAAAGAGTTGCCCTACTAGGTTTAACCGGCGCTGGAAAAAGCACTTTGCTAGAAAATTTAATTGGCTTAAAAATGCCTCTATCTGGGGAGATTAGAGTGCAGGGAACAAAACTGGAAGAAGGTAATTTATCGAAAGTACGCCGACAGATTGGATTTTGCTTTCAAGATGCCAACGATCAGCTATTTATGCCAACTATTTTAGAGGATGTCATGTTCGGGCCACGCAATTATGGGGTATCAGCGGGACTGGCGCGCGATCGAGCTTTAGCTCTATTAGATGAATTTGGTTTGGTAGAATTTGCCCATCGTTCAGCCCACGAGCTTTCTGGGGGTCAAAGAAGGTTGGCGGCGCTAGCGGCAATTTTAGCATTAGAGCCGGCAATTTTAATCTTAGATGAGCCGACCAATGGACTAGATCCATCCTGGCGTAGACATTTGGCTAAGGTTTTGTCGCAATTGCCGATCGATGTTATTTTGATCGCTTCCCACGATTTAAACTGGATTGGGAAGACGACTCAAAGGGCGTTAATTTTGGCTGAGGGTCAGATTCGCATCGATGAGCAAACTCAAGAATTGCTCAAAGATCGATCGACTCTCGAATATTACAATTTGCCGCCAGATTGGTAATTAGTCATGAGCGTAAGTCCTGTTAAAGCTCGAATTTGCGACAGGTTTCATTATACAAATGAACAGCTAAATCCCGAATAATTTCTTCACTTTCAAAAGCTGTTCCCAAATTCTGTTTAGTGCGATCGACACAAAGTTTCATCAATGCGGATGAATTTTCGATATTAAGTGCGATGGCTGGGAGTTTCTGCTCAAAACTCACCTCGCTCCCCCCCGGCATTTCTACCGATTTAAAATTGGCAGATTGCTCTAAATTTTCAGTAATTTTTTGCTGCTTTCTCTTTTGCACTTCCTCGGAAAAACCCGAAGAAATTATCCCCGCAGGCAAAGCAAAAATTCCAATCCCCAAAAATGCTAACATTGAGCCTAAAAATCTGCCGATAGGAGTGATCGGATAAATATCACCGTAACCGACAGTAGTTAGAGTCACGACTCCCCACCACATTGCATCTGGGATGCTCCCAAAAGATTGAGGCTGGGCTGATGATTCCACAAAATACATCAGACTAGATGCAAAAATCAATAATATAAATACGGCAAAAGCGGTGGCGAATAGTTCTTCTTTTTTAGCATCTAATACTATTCCCAAGGTTCGCACAGACTCCGAGTATCTGCTGATTTTGATTAAGCGTAATAAACGGAGGAGGCTAATTAAATAAACAAAACTTAATTTGGGAAATAACAACAATAAATAAAAGGGTAAAATCGAAACAAAGTCGATAATGCTCAGGGGTGTGAGAGCATATTTGATTCTTCCCCAAAAGGGGTGGCTGTATTTACTGTCAACAGTACATACCCACATTCTCAAAATATATTCTAGGGAAAATACTAAAGATGAGACTATTTCGATATCTTCAAATATTTTTTTGTATTCTATAGAAAAGACAGGGGAAGTTGAAGCAATAAAAGCGGTGATATTTAAAACTATTAAAAATTGAATAATAATATCATCTGCTAAGCTGTATAAATTAGTGCTGCTGGAAATTTCTAAAATTTCATAGATGATTTTTTTAAGTTGTGTACGCATTAGTTTATCTCCTAGGTGATGGCTGGTTAAAGCTAAAAGAAGATAGTCCTGGACGCAAAAGCCCGGTTTCTTCAGGTAATTGCGTGATTTTTGAGTGAAGATGAGAACCAGAAACCGGGTTGTTCTGCTCGATCGCGTCTAGGACTGGAAGTGTTAAATTGAGAGAGCAATACTAATCACAATTAAAGCTAATAAAGCTAACCAAACTTGATGTCGCTGACACCAATTTTTGGCCGCTCTTTGCCAGCCACCGCTGATGTCAGGGGTCGCCTGGGGTACGATTGGTTGCGCCTTGTTGTGATAAAGGGTGCACTCTTGGGCGAAGGGACGCTGGGGATAGTTGCAGGTGTCGTCTTCGTGGTATGTACAGGTGGTACATAAAAATTCTTGGGGTTTCGATCGATAAAGGGGGATACCGGGATGTCCGAAAGCTTTGAGAGGGGTTTTGCAGTGTCCACAGGTGATGGCTTGGGTGTCCACAGGTAGGTGACAGCGAGGGCAATCTGGCATTGACGTTGCTGGTGATGGGATAGGTTACAGGTAGGTAGATTAGGGGGTTTTCCGCACGCCCATGGGTGGATTAGACTCGCCAGCAGGGGCTGGGATGCTCCAAAATAGAAAGGTAGGTCAGCGCTGATGTAACTTTAAGTTTACGCGGTTGGGGCATCGACCGCTAAGTTAGGCAATGTTAGACAGGCTCAGCCTGCAATTGCTGGCTGAGCTTAGAATCCCCTCGCCTTGATAGCTGGGGAGTATGTCAATAATGGTTTCGCAGCTTTGGCAGGTGACTTGAGTCGATCGCATCTTTTGAGGCAAACAGTAGGAAAAATCTATGGATAACAATAATAACTTACTCAAACAACTGGTGATGTTGGGCATTGGTACTACCTCCCTGGTGGCTGAGAAATTGCAGGAAGTCAGCGAGCAATGGGTTAAAGATGGCAAAATCAATCCTGAGCAAGCTCAAACCTTTGTGGAGGACATGACGGAGCACCTTAAGTCCGAGCAGGGGAATTGGGAGACGCAGTTGCAGCGGCAAATGCGGAATATGCTGCAAGATATGGGTGTGCCACGACAGTCGGAAATGGATGAGTTGCGTGGTAGGCTCGATCGACTCGAACGTCAGGTGAGGGATTTAGAAAATCGTCACTGGCGTTGAGTTTGGTGTGGTGGGGCTGTTCCCTGCTATCCTGTGATAGGACGATCGCCCCAAGGTAGAATGCTCACAAAGGTAGAAAGTAGAATTAACAACTTTCTGCCTTCGGAATTCATACTTCCGACAGAAGTATGAGTTTGCATCCGCCGTCTTTTTGCAGCGGAAAGATTTTTGGGTTTTGAGCTGGTTTCGAGAAATAATTCTTGAATGTAAGGAGGATTAATTTTGCAAGGAGTTCTAGTCAGCTTGGGAGTAATGCTGGTTTGTGTTTTGTTTTTGATAGTCGCTCAATTTAGCGGTTCTGGGGAAAAAGCCATAGCCGCCGAAGTGAAGAGTTCTTTACCCCAGACTGCGATTGAGATATTGTCTGAGCAGTCTTTAAATGAAAATAGTCTCCTAGTAGCTGATGCTACTTTACCGAATGTATCACCTACTAACGATGGAAATAAGATGACTGAAAATACTGAGAAAACTGAGCAGATTGTCACCACAGATTCAGGTTTGAAATATGTTGAATTAAAAGAGGGTAACGGGGCGACTCCCAAAAATGGTCAGACGGTTGTGGTGCACTATACTGGCACTTTGGAGGATGGCACGAAATTTGATAGTTCGCGCGATCGCAATTCTCCTTTCCAGTTCAAAATTGGTGTCGGTCAAGTGATTAAGGGTTGGGATGAAGGTGTGGGTACAATGAAAGTTGGAGACCGACGCCAGTTGATTATTCCTCCCGATTTGGGTTACGGTGCTCGTGGTGCTGGTGGGGTGATTCCTCCCAATGCCACACTAATTTTTGATGTGGAATTGTTGAAGATTTCTGGTTAAGTAGCGGAATCTAATTAAACGTAAAACTTTTTTTTACGCTGTTGAGAAACCCGGTTTTTTTTAGTAACCGGGTTTCTTGAATTTAGAGCTTTTACCTAGGTTATGAACAGGGAAGATGCCTATTGCACAAAGAGTTTATATCAATTCCTATCTTCATCGGAATTATTCATTTCTCTCCGCTCTCTCTGTGTTCTCTGTGTTCTCTGTGGTTCAATCATGACCATGCAACGGTCAAGGATATTACAAACATGGATATAGCAATCCTAAATCATTTGTGAATTTCTTACTCCCTCCCCTTAATAAGGGGAGGGTTGGGGTGGGGTAAAAAACTTTACGACTCATTTAGGACTGCTATATGTTGCGATTAACTTCGTCTTGCTTGCAGATTTAAGAATTTTGTTACCTGACCATCGAATAATAATTTAATCACACCTGTAGGGCCGTTTCTGTGTTTGGTAATAATGACTTCTGCAATGCCGCGATCGGGGGTATCTGGATTATAATATTCATCACGGTACAACATAATTACTAAATCGGCGTCTTGTTCGATACTTCCACTTTCTCTCAAATCAGACATCATCGGCCGCTTGTTTGTCCGCGCTTCTACACCTCGACTCAACTGAGATAAAGCAATAATTGGTACAGCTAGTTCGCGGGCTAAACCTTTGAGGCTTCTGGTAATTCGAGATAGTTCTTGGACGCGATTGTCGCTGCTACCTTCCATTAATTGTAAGTAATCTAGCAGGATTAATCCTAGGGTTCCGCCTTGTTCTGCTTGAAGGCGACGGGCTTTTGAGCGAATTTCTGTCACTGTAATATTAGGAGTGTCATCAATAAACATTGGCAATTCTGAGAGGCGGCCAATAGCTGTACTGATGGGTTCCCATTCGTTTTGACTAATTCTGCCCGATCGCAATCGATTACTTTCTATTCTAGCTTCACCGGACAAAATGCGCTGCACTAGCTGTTCTTTTGACATTTCTAGGCTAAAAATGGCAACCGGCAATTTTTGTGGCCCGGCGGCGATGTGGTGGGCGATGTTGGTACAAAAGGCTGTTTTGCCCATGGCCGGGCGCCCAGCAACGATGATTAAATCCGATCGCTGAAAGCCTCCTGTCATAGCATCTAAGTCATAAAAACCGCAGGGAATACCGGGAAGTGTGAGTCCTTCATTCCGATTTTCGAGGTCTTGAAATGTCTGATTTAGGGTTTCGCCGATGGATACTAAATCTTGTTGGGGACGTTCTTGAGTTATGCTAAAAATCTGTTGTTCAGCGCGGTCTAAAACTGTTTCTAAAGGTGTCGCTGTCTCGTAACCTAATTGTACGATGTTGTTACCGGCTTCGATTAATTTCCGTCGCTGGTATTTGTCTTCTACTAAGACGGCATATTGATCGATGTTGACAGCAGAAACGGTGCGATCGACTAATTGTGCTAGTTTGCTTTGTCCTCCTATTTGTTCTAACTGATTGCGATCGGCTAATCGAGTAGTAACAGTCATTAAATCCGTAGGCTGACCTTGAAAAAACAAGTCTAAAGCCGATCGATAAATGACTTGATGAGCGCTGATGGCAAAAAAATCAGGACGCAAAAGTTCAGCAATTCGGGAAATAGCTTCGGGGTCAATTAAAATCCCGCCCAGAATTGCTTCTTCTGCCTCTACATTTGTTGGCATCAAGTCGCTCATTAGTTATGGGGAATTGGGAATTGGGAATGGGGAATTGGGAATTGGGAATTGGCAATGGGTTATCCGTTACTAGCTTGGGGCTGCCAATGCCCAATGCCATCCCCCCTTGGGGGGGGTTGCCCAATCCCCAATACCCAATACCCAATTACATAGGAATAACTTGAATTTCAACTTCAGCGGCAACTTCTGCGTGTAATTTGATTTCAGCTTTATAAGTACCAGTTTCCCGAATTTCCGGCAGGGAGATGCCACGGCGATCGACTTCTTGACTGGTAGAGTTGAAAATCAGTTCTGCTACTTCTTGGTTGGTGACAGTACCAAAAATAGCGTTTCCTTCGCCGACTTGCTTGGAGATGATGAAGGGACCTGCTGCTTCCAGCGCTGTTTTGCGGACTTCAGCTTGCTGCTTGAGCTCTAGCTGGCGGAGTCTTTCTGTTTCTCTGCGACGTTCTGCTTGCTTGAGAATGCCCGGAGTGGCCCGAAATCCCATGCCTTGGGGTACTAGGTAGTTGCGGGCGTAACCGGGGGCTACTTCTACGACGTCGCCAGCTTTACCGAGCTTGCTGACATCTTTATTTAAAACTAATTGGACGCGCTTGGCCATGATCTTTGCTAGTGGTTTTTAACTCGAACATTCTATAATACCGAAGTTTGAGTGGCGATCGCAAGCAGTAAGGAAAAAGCAAACAGGACTTCCATACTCAAAATCGCTCTTTCATACCGCGCAAGCGCGCGAAGGTTTGCACGGAATCCTGGCTTTGGGTGGCTGATTGAAGACTAGGATGATCCCAGCGCAAAAATGGGTTGGTACTTTTTTCTAGTGCGATCGATGATGGTATCGTGGCTTGATTACGGCTGCGGGCGGCCTTGACTTCGGCGAAACGCTTCTGTAACTCTAGATTGTCACTATCTACAGTCAGGGCAAATTGCAGATTATTGAGGGTATATTCGTGGGCACACCAGACTCTAGTATTGTCTGGCAGGTTTCGCAGTTGTTCCAGGGAACCTACCATCTGACTGGGAGTACCTTCTTTGAGTCGGCCACAGCCTCCGCCAAATAGGGTGTCACCGCAGAACAATTCCCCGGTTTCGGCTGGGTGGTTGGGCGGGAAATAGTAGGCGATGTGGGCTTTTGTGTGTCCGGGTAGAAATAAGATAGAGGCGGTTCTGTCTGCGAAAGAAACTCGATCGCCCCCTTGTAAAAAGATTTGCTGTCCCGGAATTCTGCCCCTGTCTTCTGCGCCACCGTAGACTTTAACTTGGGGGAAGCGATCGATCAGTTCCTGGTTGCCACCTATATGGTCGTTGTGGTGGTGGGTAATCAAAATTTTGGTTAATTCGGCTCCCAGTGCTTCGAGTTGCCGCAAGACCGGGTTGGCTTGGGCTGGATCGATGACTGCGGCTAGATTGCGATCGCGATCGTGCAGCAAAAAAATGTAATTATCCGACAGTACGGGAAGTCGATAAACTTGCATATAGCGTTTCTCCAATAAATTAGTTAGTCTTGGGCATAGGGCATCAGGCATCCTGCACTTTTGCTTAGCTTGTGCTGAGCTTAGTCTAAGTGCGTAGTTGAAGCATCCGGCATCGGAATAGTTAATCTTTTCCTTGCTTATTCCCTCTTCCTGAATTTCCCCCCTTGGGGGGGGTTGGGGGGGTAACTTCTTCCTTCTTCCTTCTTCCTTCTTCCTTGATAACAATATGCGAACATCTCAGAACAAATCAAACTTAACACTCACTCAAATGGTCGATCGCATTTTAGCATCGGGCAAGATTGCCCGCCGGGAACATTTAATTCTAACTTCTGCCATCCTGTCCAACGAGAAAATTTCCGAAGACGAACGATATCAAATAAATCGAATATTTGATTACATTCAAATTGGTCGCCTCAAGTTTATTGATTGAACTTGTTGTAAATTCATCATATAATCAACACAGGTAGTAAAACAAAAAAGGGAGAAAAAAATGAGTGTAGACCAAGGAACTATTTTAGTGACCGGGGGAGCTGGATATATTGGCTCTCACGCCGTCTTGGCACTAAAACACGCAGGTTACAACGTGTTAATTTTGGATAATTTAGTTTACGGTCATAGTGATTTAGTAGACCAGGTATTAAAGGTTGAATTGGTGGTAGGAGATACCAACGATCGCGCCCTACTAGACAAAATATTTGCCACTCACAATATTGCTGCCGTCATGCACTTTTCTGCCTATGCTTATGTGGGCGAGTCCGTGACTGACCCAGCTAAATATTACCGTAACAATGTCATCGGTACTATTACTCTTTTAGAAGCCATGATAGCTGCTGGAGTGAAAAAAATTGTATTTTCTTCTACCTGCGCCACTTACGGAGTACCGCAGAAAATTCCCCTCACAGAAGACCACCCACAGCATCCGATCAACCCCTACGGTACTACTAAGTTAATGGTAGAACAGATTTTATCAGATTTTGATACTGCTTACAATTTTAAGTCTGTTTGTTTCCGCTATTTTAATGCTGCCGGTGCCGATCCGAGTGGGTTGTTGGGAGAGGATCACAACCCAGAAACTCACCTGATTCCCCTAGTGTTGCTGACTGCTTTGGACAAGCGAGATTCTATTTCAATTTTTGGTACAGATTATGATACTCCTGACGGTACTTGCATTCGAGATTACATTCATGTTAACGATTTAGCATCTGCTCATCTTTTAGGATTAGAATATTTGTTAAATGGTGGAAAATCCGATGTCTTTAATTTAGGCAACGGCGGCGGTTTTTCCGTAAAAGAGGTGATAGAAGCTGCGAGGGAAGTGACTGGAAAAGAGATTAAGACTGTTGAGTGCGATCGACGTCCGGGAGACCCTCCTGCTTTAGTTGGTAGCAGCGAGAAAGCCATTAAAACACTAGGTTGGTCTCCTGAATATCCACATATTAAGGATATTATATCCCATGCTTGGGAATGGCACAAAAAACGCCACTCCTAGGCAAGCATTACTTAAATAATCGGGGAAAAAATCTCTCCAACTCCCCCTTTTTTTTACCCTTGGGGCACGGCGATTTCATTCTCAGGCGTTGGGTAGGCCCTACCAGAAAATGATGATTTTGTAGGCGTAGTGGATGGTGCGTGCCTACCCTCCCCATCTACTACAAGCGAGATTTATCAGGGGTTTCAGTAGTATGCTAATCATATCTGCTAAATCGGGACAACTTGGGAACAGACTGCTACTTTTTGCTAATTTCATCGCTGTGGCGATCGAGCATAATTTAACAGTCCTCAATCCGGCTTTTGAGGAATATGCAGAATTTTTTGTGGGTACAGCCCGCGATTTTTTATCTTGTTATCCTCCTCCATATTTTGCCTTACCAGGCAACAAATTCATCAGAAATAAATATTATAAAATAATTAAGTATTTAAACAATAAAAAAATATGGAAGACGCAAGAAATAACCAGAGAAAAACCTTTTAATTGGGTGAATCATCAGGATTCAGACACACTCAAGTACAATTCTACTATTTGTTTTGAAGGCTGGCTATTTCGAGATGGCTGGTTTGTAGAAGATTTGCCAAAATTACACAAGTACGCTGACCCAATTCGAGCCTACTTTGCACCCTTACAGCCATATAAAATTAATGTAGATAGTTTGATATTGAATGTAAAAAATAACGCGGATATAATCATCGGAGTTCATATTCGTCAAGGCGATTACGAACAACACCAAAAAGGGAGATACTTTTACAAAACTGAGCAATATTTAGAAGTCATGACTTCAGTAGTAAAACTATTTGCAACTAAGCAAATAAAATTTTTGATTTGCTCTAATCTTCACCAAGAACCTAGTTTATTTGATAATTTTAACTGCGTTTTTGCCAAGGGTCATTTCATCGAAGATATGTATGCTTTGGCAGAGTGTGACTATATTGTCGGGCCACCTAGCAGTTATACTATGTGGGCTTCGTTTTACGGCGAAAAACCTCTTTACATGATGAGAGATATCAGTCAAACAATTAATTTGAAGGATTTTGTGCATTTTTATGAATGGCAAGGAATTTTCCATTATCGAGATAACTGGAGCGAGAGTTTTTGGGAGTGGACGCACTGAGGTAAGCTGCTACCCATCTCCAGTCCCTGTTAATTCTAGAAAGCGGTAACGTGAGGGGAAGAGGTCGAAAAATAGCTACTCTTTTTATAATGGTATAAGTATATAATTAAAATGCCAAAGTGCTTAAATCAATCCATGAATTCAAAAAAATTAGAAGCTAAGGGTTTTATCACTATTTTAACTGGTTTGTATTCTTTTCAAGATTGCATTCATTTTCTGGCATCTGTCAGGAAGTTTCACCGCGAACCAATTATTGTTTTAATAGATAAAGTCCCTAGATTTTTATATCCCTTACTTCAGGTGTTTGGAAATGTGAGATTGCAGTCAGCACCGCCGAACGAAAATCCTGTTTTAGCTTCGCGGCAAGCTAAACTGAGCTTATATCAAGTATCTCCTTTTGAGAAAACTATTTATCTCGACTCCGATATTTGTTTGTTGTCGCCAATAGATGAAGTTTTTGACTATCTTGATGAGGTGGAGTTGTTGGTGACAGAAGATGTTCAGCCGGCGATCGCCAAAGCTGCTAATTTATTAAGAGTCAAGCAACCTATTCTCTCGACTCTGCAATCCGTAGGATTACCCCTCAACGAAAATAGCATTCAATATAATGGCGGATTTATCGCCTTTACCAACAGCAGTAAAAATCAGGAATTATTCAATTATTTTAAGAAATATTTCAATTTGGTAATTGCCCATCAAGATGTGCTACTCTTAAAAGACCAAGGCGCTTTTGCTGCTGCTATTGCCTCTGTCAAGCCGAAAATGAAAACCTTGTCGCCTGTTTACAATTACTTGGACAAATGGAAAGAAGTTTATAGGATTGACGAGCCGATCAAGGTAATGCACTGTACTTATCCTTACCGCCCGCAGTACGCGAAGAATGTGACGAGAACGCTATTTACTAGAATAGTCGATCGCGCTGCTAAAATATTTTTACCAAATCAACTTAACAATCCCTGGCGCTTAAAATAGACTTTCTTTAACTCTGCGGCCTCTGCGCCCTCTGCGGTTCATTAAAAAAAACATCATTCACAACAAATGAAATAGGATAGATCTAGCTGCTGTGCAACATTATACTCAAGAATTCTACAAATACTTGCAAAAAACATCCCAAGAATCAGCCAGAGAAATTATTCCGATTATTTGGGAATTTGTACAGCCACAGCGAGTAATTGATGTCGGTTGTGGGACAGGAACTTGGTTGTCAGCATTCACAGAATTCGGCGTTGAAGATATTTTGGGCATAGATGGTGATTGGGTTGACCCAAAAATGCTGGAAATTCCGGCTGACAAATTTTTAACCTTAGATTTAAGTCAGCCTTTACCTATTGATCAAAAATTTGATTTAGTTGTTTCCTTAGAAGTAGCAGAACACATACCCCCGGAGTGCGCCCAGATATTTGTAAACTCTTTAGCGAAGTTAGGTCCAGTAATTTTGTTCTCGGCCGCAGTACCATTTCAAGGAGGAACAAACCACATCAACGAACAGTGGCCTGACTATTGGGCAAAACTATTTCAAGCACAAGGATATGTAGCGATTGACTGCGTGAGAAACAAAATATGGCAAAACGAGCGAGTCCGATGGTACTATGCCCAGAACATACTGATATTTGCCAAACGGGAATATTTAACAACTAATCCCCTGTTACAAAAAGAGGCAGATACAACTAACATTTTGCAGCTTGCCTTAATTCATCCATACCTTTATTTGCGAACAGCTTCAGAAGCCACTAAATTAAGACAAGAAGTCAAAGACGCTCTAGGATTAACAGACCCAAGAATTTCAGTAAAAAAAGTATTTTTTGCTTTGCTAACCTTGACAAAATCTCGGTTAAATGGCAAAATAAAACAACTTTTTTGAAAAGATACCAAGTGAAAGTTTCGTTAGTCGCGAGCGATTTGTCAGGAGGGGGTGCAATTCGTGCTTTTCTGTTAGCTCAAGTTCTGATTGAGCTTAACTGTGATGTAGAAATTGTCGGATTTATGTTTGGTAAGGAATTATATGCAATTCCTCCTCATGGCATCCCGGTATATGCGATACCGGGGAGCAAATATCCGGGTTTTGTGATGAACGCTCACAAACTTTTGAAAAAAATAGATGGGGATATTATTTATGCAGTCAAACCTAAACCTAGCAGCTTTGGTTTATCATTGCTCAAAAAACTGGAGACTCACCGCCCTATAATTTTAGATATAGACGACTGGGAACTGAGCTGGTTCGGCGGAGACGAATGGAAATATCGCCCTGATTTCAAACAACTTTACCGAGACATTGTAAAAACAAATGGTCAATTGAGAGAACCAGATCATCCGTTGTATATTAAGTGGATGGAAAGTTTAGTTTCCCGTGCGGATGCTGTCACTGTGGATACGGAGTTTTTAAAACAACGTTTTGGTGGTGTATATTTGCCTAATGGCAAGGATACTGAAATGTTCGATCCGGCTAAATACCATCCTGAACTAAGCAGACGGCGTTACGGGTTGTCCGGGTATAAAATTTTAATGTTTCCCGGTGCACCGAGACCTCATAAAGGCGTTGAGGATGTTTTGATGGCCCTCGAACATTTAAATCAGCCTAATTTAAAGTTAGCGATTGTGGGCGGAAGTCCTTATGATGATTATGACGATCGACTTATGCAACAATGGGGGCGTTGGATTATTAAACTGCCAAAATTTCCAGTGGAAAGGATGCCTGAAGTTGTAGCGGCGGCTCATATTGTCGTTGTTCCTCAGCGAGAGACTTTGACAGCCGTGGCTCAGTTTCCGCTCAAGTTGACAGATGGGATGGCAATGGCTAAGCCTGTTTTGTCTACGCGAGTGGGGGATATTCCTGAAATTTTAGGCGGCACCGGTTATTTAGTAGAGCCTAATTCTCCCGCTCAAATTTCCCAGAAAATTCAATGGATATTTCAAAATTTGACAGAAGCAAATCTGCAAGGAATGAAAGCTAGGGAAAGATGCGTAGAAAAATATAGCATTAAAACAATGGCCCCGATCCTTTCAGATATAATTGCAGGTATATCGAGGTAAATTTTTAGTGACTGAATGGAGGAAGATACACTGGCTGTAATTAAAAAAAATTTTGAAATGTTGTACTATTTAGCTGGGAATGCTTCATGTCTGCAAATAAGCTACTCCTAAAATTTGCCAGACGATATCCAGGCAGGATTTTTTTGACTGTGTTCCTGGGATTCTCTGGGGCTTTATTCAATGGTATCAGCACTACTCTGATTGTACCAGTTCTTTTGAATTTTTTGCAGGAAGCTGTCGAGTTGCGGGGTGCTCCACCTTTAATTAAAATTTTGATGTATCCCTTTGAAGGAATGCCTCAAAATCAGCGTTTGGTGTTAATGACCGTCGCGATAGTTATGACAATTATATTTAAAAATATTGCTAGTTATACTAATACTTTAGTAGCTACTTCTCTGACGCGGGCTTTGACTTTTGACTTGCGAGAGGCTGGATTGCGCTTGTTATTAGAAGTAGATTTGGATTATTACTCAAAAACTAAAGTAGGGGATTTAATTAATAGATTGGGCGGAGAAGTAGGTCGAACCGCTAATGCAATTGGCACGGCTATCGGGGTGTTTACTACCTCAATTACTGTTTTGGTGTTTGTGGGTTTGCTGCTTTCAATATCTTGGAAAATGACTCTGACATCTACGATTTTGTTAGGGCTGGTTGCTTGGACAAATCAGTATATTATTAACCGTTCTAAACAATTTGGTACGCTGTTATCGGAAATGTCTAAAGATTATTCAGTGGGGATATTGGAAACCATCACTGGAATTAGACTTGTCAAGTCAACGGGGAATGAAGAAAAAGAGTATCACCGGATTAAAAATTTAATTCATAGGCGAGAACAAGCGGATTTTTCAGCTCAGATAAACTATGCAGCGATCGCTCCTATCAACGAAGTTGTGAATTTGCTGGTTATTATTTTAATTATATTTATAGGTAGGACAATATTTGTCAATGAAATAGAGTCTATTTCTACGGTTCTACTAACATATTTGTTGGTGCTTTTTAGACTAATACCTCTGATTTCTCAATTAAATAGTGGTCGCAGTCAATTTGCTAATACATCGGCTAGTGTAGAGGTTGTTAATAAATTTTTAAGATGTGATGACAAGCCATTTATGCGGAATGGGTTAGTGCCATATACTCATTTGCGATCGGGAATTCATTTTAATAAAATATCTTTTAGTTATCCAAATTATAAAAACTTAGTTCTGCAAGGAATAGATTTATTTCTACCTCACGGTACTACTTTGGCTTTGGTAGGCAGTTCAGGTTCTGGTAAATCAACTTTAGCAGATTTACTACCGAGATTTTACGATCCTACCGAAGGTTGTATCTCGATCGATGGCGTGGATCTGCGCGAATTTGATGTCAAAAGCTTGAGAAAAGCTATGGGAATTGTGAGTCAAGATACGTTCTTGTTTAATGCCTCAGTGCGCGATAATATTGCTTATGCTAGGCAAGAAGCAACAGAAGCAGAAATTGTCGAGGCGGCGAAGGGAGCAAATGCTTACGAGTTTATCCAACAGTTGCCACAGGGATTGGATACTCAAATTGGCGATCGCGGTCTGATCCTATCGGGAGGGCAGCGTCAGAGAATTTCCATTGCTAGAGCCCTGCTGCAAAACCCAGAAATTTTAATTTTAGATGAAGCAACCAGCTCCCTGGATACAGTGGCGGAAAGGTACGTGCAAGAGGCGATCGAGAAATTGAGTTACGATCGCACCACGTTAGTCATTGCCCACCGCCTCTCCACAGTCCAAAAAGCCCATAAAATCGCTGTGATCGATCGGGGACAAGTAGTAGAAATTGGTTCTCACAAAGACTTGTTAGCAAAAGGAGGATACTACACTCGCTTACATTCTATGCAATTTGCAGAAGAAACTGCTCGCGACGAAGCTTTAATTAGAGGTTCTTACGAAATTCGCACTCGTCTAACTCCCATGATAGCTTATCTAAAATTGCTACTAGATGAAATGGTAGATTCTCCCGAAGAAAGGGATGAATTAATCAGAGAATCCTTTCAATCCGCTGCTAATATTTTTGAGACTTTAGAATTTATTGAAAATACAATCAGGCGTCAGGCTGTTCAAAAGTAGTCAGTTGGCAGTTGGCAGTTGGCAGTTGGCAGTAGTCAACAATTACCCATGCCCAATGCCCAATTCCCAATGCCCAATGCCCAATTCCCAATGCCCAATTCCCAATTCCCAATTCCCAATACCCAATTCCCATGTCTCCATATTATGTATTCTTCACCCGCAATATATTGCCACAACCGAATGTAGCTAGCTTAGTTCAAGTTGCACACTCGGCGAATGCCGCAGCAAATCTCGGTTTACCCGCAGTGTTAGTATATCTCCGTAAAGGATGGAGCGCTCTTAATCCAGTAGATTTACTCCATCCTTTTCAACCTAGAAAACCCGATGAAACACTTGCCAAAATCTACAACATTCAACAAAACTTAAAAGTAGCAGATTTACCTATGCCTTGGCCCATCGACCTTTGGGACAACAAGTGGACGAGTTCGAGTACAATAGTATCAAAATACTACCTACCAATCCACCTGCGGAAATCAACTCAAATTGTCCACAGCCGCGACTGGAACTTTGTCAAAGCAGCAATTAAAAATGGAATTCCCGCTATCTACGAACAGCATCATCACGAAAACAAAAAATTTGAACCAGAAATTGTCCGCAATTCTCTGTTTCAAATTGCTGTAACTGTTGCCGATACAGTGCGAGAAAGCATGATGCAAAATGGAATGCCACCAGAAAAAGTAATTATGCTGCACAATGGTTTCAATCATTTATTTTTCGCCAGACAAACGGCAGCATCCCAGAATTGGCGACAGCAGCTATTAACAGATGGCAGACAGCATTTAGCAGTTTATGCAGGGGGACTTTATCCGTTTAAAGGTGTGGATATGTTAGTGGATGTGGCTGAGGAATTGCCAGGAGTTCAATTTGCGATCGCCGGTGGTACCGAATCCCAAGTAACAGCCTACCAAAAATTAGCCAAATCCCAGCAAGTTAACAACATAAAATTTCTCGGCTACCTCCCACAGCATCAACTTGCTAGCTTGCTACAAGCCGCTGATGTTTTAACTCACCCTCACTGTTGGACAGAAGCTGCGACATTTACATCTCCTTTAAAATTCTTTGATTATATGGCATCGGGAACTCCAATTGTGGCGACAGAGATTCCATCTTTGCGGGAGTTTAAATCGGGAAACATCGCTGCGACTTGGTGCGAACCCGATAACCCCTATCAATTTGCACAAAGCATTCAAAGTAGTTTAATAAAATATCCCTGGAAGGTAGAAGGTTATGCAGAAACTATGGATTTTGTCAAGCAATTTTCCTGGGAAAATCGGATTGAGAAAATTTTGAGTTATGTAGACGAGCAAGTGCGATCGCAACTACTTACATAATTTAAAATTGGTTCCTAGTAAATAAGGACTTTAGCCATTCTTCTGAGAGGAGTTCAGTCCTCACTACAAACCTATGATGGTTCGTATTAACGACATAATATTCAAAATGAACCCAAAAATCATCGGCACAATCACCACCTACCCCGCCATGAGCCAAAGCGACTGGCTGTGGCAACAAACCCCGGAAAATTTCGGAAAATGGAAAAACATTCAAATGCTAGCAAACCATCCAGAACCAGACTTTTTACTCATGTATCAATTCGACTTTCCCCAAGCGCCTAAAAAGCGATCGTGGCTGGACAAAATTCGCCATCCTACCCCTCCAAATTCCGAAAATCAACAACTTCAAGAAAAATTGCGCGGAGTCCCCAAAGAACGCATTATTTACCTAATTCGCGAGCCACCATTACCAGAAGTCATTGAAATTACCAAAGCCAACTACGAACAAGCCAAACTTTACTGCGGTTACATTTCCGGGCCAGACGACTTCGCACCAAACCCAAATTATATGCCCGCAATTTGGTATCACACCAACTCATTTCGAGAACTTGATGAAATGCCTCCACCCGCTAAAACTAAACCCTGTTCTTGGATTACTTCAGGTGTTAGCCGTAGTGCCAATCACCGCCAGCGATTAGAGTTTATCAAATTGCTGCAAGCACAAGAATTAAATTTTGACCTTTACGGGCGAAACCTGCCCCATTGGGCGGGCGGTAAGGGCATTGTGAACAATAAATGGCACGCTGTTGCACCTTACTATTACAACTTAGCTATTGAAAATTATGCAGCAAACGATTGGTATGTGAGCGAGAAGCTTTGGGATGCTTTGTTAGCTTGGTGTTTGCCGATTTATTACGGCGGTGCTGCGGCGGATAAATTGTTGCCGGCGGGGAGTTTTCTGCGGCTTCCCAGTCTGGATGAGACAGGAGTAGAATTTATCAGAGAGGTGATGGCAACTCCCGATTATTGGCATGAAGCGATCGAGAAAATTGCGGAAGCCCGACAAATAATTCTCCACGAATTGAACCTGCTCAATTGGTTGGCTAATTTTACATCTTAGGAGATTGGCGGGGAGCATATTAGTCAGCACTTACGCATGGGGGGGCAAAAACCCCTGGTGGTTGCCCTTCGACTACGCTCAGGAACCGCGGAGTCGAAACCCTGCGTGAATATTTGTCGAAAAAAAGGACTAATATAAAATCCTCTCTTCATCGTCCTGTATTAAACTCTCTCTTCTCTTGCTTCGCGTCCTACCCTACGGGAACGGCTTCGCCGAACGCGCCTTCGCGGTTAAATCATTCCGATACAACCGGAATTGATATAATTTGGCATCCCATCGAGGGGGAGTCGGAGGTGACATACTCCCACATCAAATCTGAGTACAGATTATGATGTGGGCTTCTTAACAGCCCGATGAAGGGTATGTAAGATTTCCTTGATGGTACTGTTATCCATAGTTCCTACTATAGAAAGATTCCCACTAGGGCGTTTTATACTGGGGAAAATGTCCAACCCCAGTCTTTTTAGGTTAATCGCAGCATTAAGATCGCGATCTACCATCAAAGAATTTTGCTCGTCCCAATACTCTCGAATATTGCAATCGGTGAAAACCATTTCATTCCGATAACACAGAAG
>NZ_JBGJZU010000046.1:9826-51949 GCF_041354475.1 Microcoleus sp. | reverse complement strand
ACAAACGTTGGTTACACTTCTTCATGTTGTTCGTACCTGTCACAGGCTTGTGGATGAGCTCTTTGGGTATCGTCGGTTTAGCATTAAACCTGCGGGCCTATGACTTTGTATCCCAAGAACTTCGTGCTGCAGAAGATCCTGAGTTTGAAACGTTCTACACTAAGAATATTCTGTTGAACGAAGGTATTCGTGCTTGGATGGCTCCAACTGACCAACCACACGAAAACTTCATCTTCCCAGAAGAAGTTCTGCCTCGTGGTAATGCTCTGTAAGCATCGCAACAGCTAGAAACAAATCAGCTATTTTAACAAGCTGCAAAAGCTCCTGTCTGCTGGCAGGAGCTTTTTGTGTGAAGGAATTAAAGTACGATCGAAAATATTGCCCTTAGCTGCAAAATTTTTCACTGAATCGGTTCACTTCTGATTCGTTGTGTTATCGTATTAATTGTGCATACCGGAATGACACTCAGAACGCAGGTTCTTCTAGTATTGCTACCAATGGGTAGCACACAAATCCTCATACTTAATCTCAGATTAAGATGAGGTGCGTTCACATAGTAAGCAATTTAGCTAAACTTGGAGGTGATGCCCATGATAGAAAGTAGTAAACGCATGGGTCATCAGATTGGAAACTACCGGCTGTGCGCCGGGGCCGCTCACTAGCAGTCAGCCGTCGTTCCCCCCAGGAAGCGACTTCCATCGGGAACCAGGCTTAGTTAGGGAATCTCCCGGCAGTCAGGTTCTAATCTGAAGACCCGCTAGACCGCTCTCACCCCAAATAGTGTTAAAGTTTAAGTGTCAAAACTTGGGCTTAAATACTACTGGTGAGAGCGGATAGCTTTTGGTAAAATTTTCCACAGGCGAGCAGCATCCCAAGGTAAAAAAAATGAATTCACTACTGAAAGATACTGAAATTCAAGCCCGCGCCAGTCAATTGTCAGGTTGGACAGTTGAAGGTGATAAACTCCGTTGTACCCGGAAATTTCAAGATTTTATAGCAGCGATCGATTTTGTGAATAAGTTGGTCGCACCCTCAGAAGCCGCAGCACATCATCCAGATATAGAAATTTCCTATAATAAAGTCACAGTTAACTTGACAACTCACGATGCAGGAGGCTTAACTGAGAAAGACTTTGCACTAGCTAAAGAGATTTCTTCACTAAAATAAAAGCTTTACCGCTCACCACAAAGGAGCCACAGCATCTAGTGATGGTCTCAAAAGCCGAAATTTCACCAATAAAACATCGACTCTGGGCTAGAATCAGAGGTGAGAAAGTCGAGATGCAAAAAGTCCCATGTATTCAAGGCTATTCGCCATCCTCCGACCATGATCGTATTTGAAAAGCCAGAGTTATTGAACGAATCTGCTGAAAGAACTGAGCTGATAGAACAACTTTTGGATATTGGTGCAGCTCTTTCGAGTGCCCAAGATTTAGGGGGTTTATTAAACTTAATTTTATCCAAAAGTAGGGAAATTACCTACAGTGATGCGGGCAGCGTTTACTTAGTAGATCACAGTGATGAAACATCTAAATTGCTGTTCAAGGTAGCTCAAAACGCTTCTAAACCGAGACTGTCGTTTAAGGAGTTTGCGCTCCCACTAACAGACAAAAGCTTGGCGGGCTACGTGGCAATTACAGGCGAAAGTTTGAACCTGTCTGATGCCTATGACTTGCCGGCGGGTGTGCCCTATCAGCTAGATACGAGTTTTGACAGGGATATTAACTATCGTACTTGCTCTGTGATGGTGCTGCCGATGCAAAACCGACAGGGGGAGACTATAGGTGTACTGCAACTGATCAACCGCAAAACCAAAGCAGAGACGGTACTGACAGCCGAAAATGCCTGGGAATCGACCCAGCGTTATTCGGAGTGGGAAGAAAGGATAGTTCGATCGCTCGCTTCTCAAGCAGCCATCTCGATCGAGCGCAACCAACTACAAGAAAGCATAGAACACTTGTTTGAGGGTTTCGTCAAGGCCTCGGTGCAAGTAATAGAAGCCAGAGACCCCTGTACCTACGGCCACTCAGAGCGAGTAGCAGCCCTGACGGTGCGCCTTTCAGAAGAAGTAAACAGCACTAGCAGAGGATGGCTGCGTCCTATTTACTTTAACCATCGCCAAATTCAAGAAATTCGCTACGCAGCCCTGCTGCACGACTTTGGCAAAATCGGAGTTCCAGAAGCAGTTTTAACCAAGCAGAAAAAGCTTTACCCCTCACAGCTAGAAATCATTCGCCACCGTTTTGCCTTAGCTCAGCGGACCATGGAAATGGAATGCGTGCAATCCAAGTATAAATACTTACTATCCCATTCAGCCTACCGCAAACATCCTAGTGAAGAACCAGGATGTCTTCAATGCCAAGAAATAGAACAGCTAGATACGAAGCTAGCAGAGGCAAAAACTAGATTGGCAGAATACTGGGAAGTGCTGCTAGAAGCTAACGAGCCTCACATTCTGGCCGCCGAACCTCTAGCTCAACTGCGAGAACTTGCTCGACAAACTTACAGAGATATAGACGGTGAAATTAAACCCCTGCTAGACCAAGATGAAATCTTACAATTGATGGTGTCCAGGGGCAACCTGACGGTGGTAGAACGAGCAGCCATAGAATCTCACGTAACTCACACCTATGAGTTTCTGAAACAAATTCCTTGGACAAAAGATTTAAAAAATGTTCCCGAAATTGCCTACGGACATCATGAAAAACTCGACGGTACAGGGTATCCTCTAGGTCTCAAACAGTCGGAAATTCCAATTCAAGCTCAACTGATGACGATCGCCGATATTTACGATGCCCTGACAGCCGGGGATCGCCCCTACAAGCGGGCGCTACGTACAGAAGCAGCCCTCAAAATTTTGCGACAAGAAGCAACTCACAATAAAATCAATAGCGATTTGTTACAACTGTTCGAGCACCGACAAGTATTCAGCGTCCTCGGACACAATTTGGATGTCGATCGCGTCGAATCACTCTAGACGATAGTGCCAAGGAGTGCTAAAAAGTAAATATACTAGCTGTTGCTTGCTCAACAGTTAATCGGATTTGAAATCTGAGATTTGAGATTGGAGATTGCACCAGTCCTGAGTCTGCGAAGGCATGAATCAGGCGCAAACATACCAAATCGTTTTCGGTCATTCCGAAAAAAATTAACAGAAAAAATCAAAATTTTGGTCTCGTTTTAAAGTATGCTATGGGGGCAACTACTGACCACATAGAACACTAGACAAGATTCCAAGATTCTTTGTAATCGGTGTGAGGAGGAGAGTAAATATGTCGAAATTTTTGTGGAGTTATCTACTGATCAGTCCAGCAGTCTTAGGAGCTACCCTAGTAGTTTCTTCGAGCGCGATCGCAGCAGACGCTCAACCCGCTGCTGACGCAACTGTGGCTCAAACTGCAAAAACTGCCATCGCTGAAATCTCCGAAGCCAAGCTCAATGCTTTAGCCGCCGTTCCTCAAGGAACAGCTATTGAGACAATTGAAGCAATTTCCCAAGTTCCTGGCGACGAAATTGAGTCCCCAAAGGTAGCCACTGATGCTCAGGCTGCTACTGACAATGCGATCGCAGCCAACACAGCCACAGAAACCGCAAACCCCAAAGCAGCATCAGAAGCGGTAAGTGCATCTTTAGCAGCAGTTGAACCCACAGTTGTTGAGCAACTAGCAACTTCGGCTGTAGAAGCAGCTCAACCAGAACAAATCAGCGCCACTCAACCAAAAACAACCATTCCCTCAGTGGTAGAGTCGGCACAACCCAGTTTGCCAAAACCCGCTGAAGCTGTAGCTCAAACCGCAGCACCAGCAACTTCAAACCCCAACGCTACACTAGAACAGCTCAGCCAATACAGCACCGAAGGTGCAGCAGAATCTGAAACTCAAGGTCAAGTGACCTCAGTCTCTCAGCTTTCCGACGTGCGCCCCACAGACTGGGCATTCCAAGCACTCCAATCCCTAGTCGAGCGCTACGGCTGTATCGCCGGCTACCCTGATGGCACTTTCCGTGGCAACCGGGCCATGACCCGCTACGAATTTGCCGCCGGTTTAAACGCTTGCTTAGATAAAGTTAACGAACTAATCCGAGCAGGTACGACCAACTTAGCAACCAAACAAGACTTGGCAGCCCTCCAACGGCTCCAAGAAGAATTTGCAGCGGAACTAGCAACCCTGCGCGGCCGAGTAGATGCCTTGGAAGCTCGGACATCCGAACTCGAAGCCAACCAATTCTCCACCACTACCAAACTGACTGGGGAAGCAATCTTCGCCCTCAGCGACGACTTTGGTGGTAGTGCAGGCTTTTTTGGCAGAGACCGCAAAAGAATCGGCAGCAACAACAACGAAGCTGTATTCCAACAACGGGTACGTCTCAATTTAAACACGAGCTTCACTGGCAGAGACTTGTTGCTGACCAGGCTGCAAGTCGGCAACGGTCGAAACTTTAACTTTGGGGCTACCAGCGAAGGGACTCAAACTTGGAACGTAGTCGGCGGAACCAGCAACGTTTTTGCCCTCGACAGCTTGCTGTACAAGTTTCCCGTCGGCGATCGTTTGAACGTTACCCTCTCAGCCAACGCAGGCGTTTGGGACGACATCATGCCCACTGTCAACCCATACTTTGAAGACTTTGACGGTGGTAACGGGGCATTAAGCGCCTTTGGACAACGGAACCCGATTTATCGCCTCGGTGGCGGTGCCGGTATCGGCTTTGATTATGCCTTCGGCGGCCGGGGATTGCTCGGTGGCGTGTTCGGCCCGACTTCTCTTTCTTTCGGCTACTTGGCATCCAATGCCGCCAATCCTAGCAAAGGTGCGGGTTTGTTCAACGGCGACTACGCAGCCATGGGGCAGTTGACTTTTACCCCCGGACGCAATTTGCAAGTTGCTCTCAACTATAACCACGGTTACTTTAGCAGAGGTAACTTTGGGTTTGACAATGGTTTGAGCAATGGCTCCGGTAATCTCGGCGGTTTCACCGGCACCGGTGTGGCTAACTCCCTGAACGGCTTGAGTGACGGTTTTACAGGCTTCCGCAGTCGCAAAGTTGTCAGCAACTCCTACGGCGCTCAGGCTTCGTTCCGACTCAGCCCCAGGTTTATCGTTGGGGGCTGGGGTGGTTTAACTAATGCTCGCATTCTCGGTATCGGTGATGCGAAAATTTGGAACTACGCTGTCACTTTGGCTTTCCCCGATTTAGGGAAAGAAGGCAACTTGCTGGGCTTTGTGCTTGGTCGCGAGCCTTATTTGGATAAACTTGAGGCTGCATCTAGTTTGCGGAACTTCAGAAATGATACTTCGTGGCACATTGAAGGCTTCTACAAGTACCAGCTTACAGATAATATTTCTGTGACTCCTGGGGTAGTTTGGATTACTAACCCTAATCAAGATAAGGGTAATGATGACATCATCATTGGTACTCTCAGAACTACTTTCACTTTCTAGGAACAGCTTCTAGAAGGCTGGATGGGTGATGCTCTTTCGCCCCAGAGGTCTCAAATTTTAAGTTAGCCCTGCCTGTGGCAGGGCTTCTTGTTGGGAGGAATCAGGAAGTCAATAAACTCTAGTGGAGAACCGGAGTATAATCAATAGTGGGAAGTTAGAATTTTGAACTCAAAATCAATACTTGCGATCGCTTCTGATACCAAATCCTCTCTTCATCGTCCTGTATTAAACTCTCTCTTCTCTTCCTTCGCGTCCTTCGCGCCTTCGCGGTTAAATCATTCCGATACAACCGGAATTGATATGACTTCGGAGTTGCAAATTATGGTATTTTAAAGTGAAATTATGGTGGAACTATCCTGTAAAAGCGAATATGCGATCTTGGCTTTGCTGGAGTTGGCCGATTGCTACGAGGAAGGTGAACCGCTGCAAATTCGCCAGATAGCGACTCAGCAAAATATCCCCGATCGATATTTAGAACAGTTACTCGCTACGATGAGACGCTGTGGTTTAATCCGCAGCCAGCGAGGCGCTAAGGGAGGTTATATTTTGGCAAGGGAACCCTGGAAAATTACCCTCCTAGAAATTGTCAACTGCCTCGAAGGTTCGGATTTTGAGCGATCGGAAAAAGACTCCCCTGCTCAAACCGTAGAAAGTGCCGTAATTTGGGAAGTTTGGCAAGAAGCTCGCTCCATTGCTAACTCCGTTTTACAAAAATATACCCTGCAAGACCTGTGCGAAAAACGCAATGGCAGACGACAGCTCAATATCATGTACTACATCTAATTACTAATAGTTGATAAAAGTTAATAGGGATTAACAATAATTATAAGTTAAGTAGGTAGCTCTAATTAAAGGTAAAATGCTCTGGTGTTAGAGTCCCAACTTATTAAACAAGTCTAGACTCTGGGTATTATGTTTTTTTAGGTGGGTTTACCTCAGAATTTACCATTAACCACAAACTGACAAAGATTATGCGTATTGCTCGTGACATTACAGAATTGGTCGGCCGCACACCTTTGGTGCAACTCAACCGCATTCCCCAAGCCGAAGGGTGCTTAGCTCGGATTGTGGTCAAACTCGAAGGCATGAATCCTGCTGCCTCTGTCAAGGACCGTATTGGCGTGAATATGGTGAATGCAGCCGAAGCAGAAGGGCTGATTACTCCAGGGACAACGGTGTTAGTGGAACCGACTTCTGGCAATACTGGCATTGCTTTGGCCATGGTGGCGGCGGCTAAGGGTTATAAGTTGATTTTGACAATGCCTGATACGATGAGCTCGGAACGTCGATCGATGTTACGAGCTTACGGGGCCCAATTAGAATTGACTCCAGGAATTGAGGGCATGAGTGGCTGCATCCGTCGCGCTCAAGACATTGTGGACAAAACACCGAATGCTTATATGTTGCAGCAGTTTCGGAATCCCGCTAACCCCCAGATTCACCGGGAAACCACAGCGGAGGAAGTTTGGGAAGATACTGATGGCGAGGTGGATTTCTTGATTTCTGGGGTGGGCACCGGCGGTACGATTACAGGTATTTCGGAGGTGATTAAGTCCCGAAAACCTGAATTTAAGACGATCGCCGTTGAGCCGGCTAACAGTCAGGTACTTTCCGGTGGTAAGCCTGGACCTCACAAAATTCAAGGTATCGGTGCTGGTTTTGTGCCACCGGTCTTGAATGTGGATACGATCGACGAGATTGTAGTTGTCAGCGATGACGAGGCGATCGCCTACGGGCGTCGCTTAGCCAGAGAAGAAGGACTGTTGTCTGGTATTTCTAGCGGTGCAGCCTTGTGTGCGGCCTTGAAAATTGGCAAGCGTCCTGAAAATGCAGGCAAATTGATCGTGATGATTCAGCCTAGCTTTGGCGAACGCTATCTGAGCACTCCTTTGTTTCAAGATCCAGAACTTAATCTGGCGGTGGCTGTCAACTAGAGCTATCCGCTAATCACTGGACAAAAGTGGACAAAGTAGCCAGTCTAAGCCTTTAACTAGGCTACGTTAGCAGGGTCACGACACCTACGGGTGCTTTGGAGCCTGGAGCTACTGTCGCCGGAGATTAAACATCTTTATTTAGCTAAGGAAGTGTCTCCGGCACGACAAGCCTCGCTAACATTGACGAGGAAAACATAACCTGAGTAATCAGAGGACTTTTATGTCTAACTTTGTGTTCGTTCTAGATACCAACAAACAACCGCTTGATCCGATCGCGCCTTAGAATCGCCACAACCAAGAGCAGGGATGAGTGCATCTCAAGGAGTGCAAATATATTCGTATGATGCTCTAGCATGACCGCTGTAAATCTCTGGTTATCACTAATAAATTGTCTGCGGTCATGCTTCGCCTATGCAAAGTCGGGATGCTCCCGCAGGGCATACTATAGGCTTCCTGCTTGCCAACTATAGCAGTCGCCTTAACCATTAGGGCGATTGCTATATCAATCGGCTCAAACTACAAATAAAAAACGTCCAAATGAAACGTAGCATCAGGATGGTAAAACTTGCCTTGTTCTGACGCAGAAAAATCATACTCAGATTTCATAATTTTCTATCTTGATAAGATTGTGTTTCAGTGAAAGTAGCTTTCCGAGCGGAAATAATCCGAATGATGCAGGAGGAGCTATCAGTTTGTTCAAAAGTATGAACAACAAGCCTGACAATGCCTGTTTCATCTAATCCTTATGAATTAATTTTTAACTTCCTGAAAAATTTTATAATATTCGCAAATTATTTCAATAAAAATATCCCCTTCTAACCGAAAATGACTCAAAGAAGATAAATCTAAATTAGCCGGGAAATTGAAAGGATAGGACAGGGAAGATAAGAAAGTTTCGGCATTTTCTTCAAGTTTTCTGAGTTTGACTTCTCCTACCCAAAAACAGTAATTTTCATCATCGGAATTGATGGGGCGAGAAATCACTAGGTGAAGAATGCGATCGAACTCGATCGCAACATCTCCGACTTCGGGGCCAAAGGTGAAGTCTAAACGCAAGCCAAGATTTTGAGGGCGAAGTGAAACCCCTACTAAATCGGCACTTTTTAAGTCTTCTAAAAAGGTTTTGAGGTTGAGTGCGATCGCGGTTGTCATAGAATCACTTTTTCTCCGGTATTATGTGTCTTAGCCCCTGGTTCAAATTTTATTTGAGTTCCATCTCGATTGTATCTACGACGGTAAATTTTGCCATCCGTCGCGCGTATTTTTGGCCCTGTACGGACTATTTCACCATTTGGTCTAATATTAATTATACTGCCATCTGGGTGTTCAAAGCTTTGATAGCCACCTTTTGTGCTGGTTTGAAATAGGAAGCCGTAACTCTCCAGTATGGCGATCGCTTCTGATAAGGTTTGTCCTGTCAAATCGGGAAGTTGTTGTGCGGCTGGATTCATTGGTTGTGAATGGGAAAGATTTTGAGCGATCGCCATGATTGATTATAAAACGGGCGATCGCCCTTCTGAATTATTAGAAAGGGCGATCGCTCTTTTTTTACCGCAGATGGACGCTGATGAACGCGGATGTAGGAAGGGATCTCGCTCGTTTGAATTATCTTGAGAAAGAGCGATCGTTCAAGGATTAATAGAAACCACATCCCCAGCATCATTAATCCGAACTGCGGAACCTGCTGGCAGCGACGATATCATAGTGCTAACTTGTCTCATTAAAGGTACAAGATGGTCGGGTCTCGTACTGCTAGAATCTAACACCAAAATTGTAATAGCACGACTTGCTAGATTTTGTTGATAGGGAAGATTTTTATCAGCGGTGATAAAAACATCAAAAGGATGATTCTCCGATCGATCCAGAATTTCCCTGTCTTTTAGCCCTCTCCACCCCATGTCATAAACATTGCTGACGGAATGACCCTCGTCTAAGAAAGGCTGCTTCAGTTTTTGACTCAAGAGATTTTCATCAAGCAATATAAGCATTGGAATCACTTTCTAGCGATAGCATCATCTTAGTTAGATTTTCTAGCACTTTAATTGCCTGACTTTCTAGGTAAGGAAAATCATTGATAAATTCTGCGAAACCGCTTTCACCTTCCAGGTAGTCGAAAAAAGTCTTTAATGGGACGCGGGTATCGACAAATATGGGGACACCGCTCATAATTTCTGGGTCGCGGTGAATAATTCCTTTTCTTTGCAATAATTCTTCTATTTTCACGGGCTTTACTCCTTTATATCAAAAGAAGTGGGCAAGTCTAGCTGTAACTGATGAGTAATTATATCATAAATTTAGCCGAAGCGAGATCCTTTCTGAATCGGGCTGAGAAAGGGCGATCGCTCTTCCCAATTTCTGATTACAAAATTACAGGTTGTGTGAGACTTGACAAAAAATGGCAAAATCTGCCATAATTAAGATAACGAGTTAACTGAGGTAAGTAATACCCGTGACAAGCATGAATATTTCTCTACCTGACTCAATGCGAACTTATATAGAAGCACAGGTAGCTCAAGGTGGTTATAGTACAGCTAGCGAGTATTTCCGCGAGTTAATTCGCCAAGACCAAAAACGCAAAGCTTCAGAACGTTTGGAAGCGATGTTATTAGAAGGTTTGGAATCAGGAAATCCAACCGCGATGACTGAGGAAAATTGGATGGAGATTCGTCAAGCTGTGCGATCGCGTATTTCCCAGAATCAGGGGTTGCAGGGAGAAAAATGACCTCGCTCCAAAAACGTCCGCAAGTTATCGGTGATTTAATTGAATTAGCAACTTACGTTAAAGTAAGTGCTATGTAGTCATTAAAAAAGTGAAAAATAATATGAGTATCGCCCAAAACCCTGAAACAAAGCTGATGGAAAAAATCCGTAGTTTACCGCCAGATAAAATCACGGTATTAGAAGATTTTATCGACTTTCTATTAACCAGAAGTGAAGATCGTCTTCTCGTTTATACTGCGACTAAACTCTCAGAAGCAGCTTTTGCTAAAATTTGGGATAACCCAGAGGACGCGGAGTATGACGAGTTATAATTTTGGTGATGTGGTTTTAGTTCCGTTTCCTTTTACCGATCAAACTACAAATAAAAAACGTCCAGCAGTTGTGATTAGTTCTGACGTTTATAATGCAGAATATCCCGATCGCATTCTTATGGCTATAACGAGTCAAGTTGGCAGTAGCCCGAAAGTTGGTGATATCATCATCGCAGATTGGCGATCGGCTGGGCTTTTAAAAGCTTCTCTGATTAAGCCTGTTATTACGACAGTTGAGAAACAACTGATCCTCAAAAAATTGGGAAGGCTTCAAGATGTAGATATCCAGTCTCTGAAAGAGGGATTGATTGGAATTATAGGTAATTGTTGAGCGATCGCCTTTCTGGATTATTAGAAAGGGCGATCGATCTTCCCCATTTTCTGAAGAATAGGGGTCATGCTGCTTCCAATTGTAACCGACGTTCTACTCGTTCGTATTCATCTTCTAACAGCCAGAGTTTAGCTTCTTGATAATCTGAACTGGAAAATACAATCTGATAATTTTGAGCAGGATCGTAGACACAGCTATTACCTGAACTGTCACCGAGTAAAATTAGGACGTAAGGTGGTGAGGCTGTCGGATCTACCCATAATTCTGTGAATTCCCAGTTATCGGCTAGGTTTAGTTCTGGGGATGACATGATAACTACTGACTGTTGAGATGTATTTGTAACCGTTTTTGTTTAACTTGTCGATGCTCTTCGTCTAATTTGGCAATAACTTCTTCTAATTTACAACCTAGTTCTTCCATTTCCAAACGACTGCGACGTAAGTTTGCAAGGAGTCGTAAATCGACATCTGGAGGTGGCATATATCCTGGTTCGTTCATCATAATCTCCACTCAATCTTAATTTCTTCAATGCTGCGTTCCCATGCTGGAAGTCTGGCTTGGGTATAAGTAATTACTTCTGTCATCAAGCTTAGCATATCAGAACTTGCTGTGGGTTGTGCATTAGCCAAGCGTCGTTGCAAAGCGTGAAAATTGGGAAAACCGCTCATCTGCTTGCTGTGCTACATTTTTTAGCTGATCTAAATAGTCAATTGTTCTGTCGGTTTCTCCAAATTGCTCAAAGAGAGTGTATTCAGCTTTTGTAGCATCATCGATAATATCCAATAATTGCCGTTTTAAGCGATCGATGGTTTCGGCAATTTCGATGGGCAGTTTTGCCATGTCTACTTGTGTGAGATGTACGCTATAGATTTTAGACTAATAGCGTACCAGAAATGACTAATATAGGTTGGATTTTGCGTATTTCTGTTTTTTGTTAGTTGAATGCAAAAATAAGAGCGATCGCCCTTCTGAATTATTAGAAAGGGCGATCGTTCTTTTTTAACCGCAGATGGACGCGGATTAACGCGGATGCAAGAAGGGCGATCGCTCGTTTGGTGAATTATGGGCGATCCGACCCTATTTGCTTTTGGAGAATTCTACCAATTTTGATTCCTGAAGACGTTGCGATAATAGGCAATCTTCAAAGCTGAAAGCTTCTGAGTCTAAAAAACTCGCAATCGCCATTTCGATCGCAGCTTCGAGAGAGCATTCTAGTTGCGTAGCTTTTTCTATCAGGGCGACTTTCACATAGTCCGGCAAATGGGTCATCAGCGAATGAATAGCGGATGGTGGCAAGTGTTGGATGTTGAGGGTATGATTCATTGTTCTCTGGGAATTTTAACGTTGTAGGGAGGATTTGTAGCTTGCAGGATGAGGGTTTCTAATTCATATAATAACCCTGGTTTTTGCCATTGGTTGAGGGTAACGAAGGCGATCCTCACATCATCAGGATCGTAGCGATCGAGCCAGCCCCAGAGAAAGGCTTTGTGACCACCTCGGAGTCGATCGCGGAGGTTTTTGTTTTTGGCTTTGCCGATGTAGAGTAATCCTTGAATGCGATGTCGAAAGGCGTATAAACCTACTCTAGCAGGAATTGTGTCGAAGTCGTGGCTGAGGGGATGGCACCGATCGAAGGGGGTAAAGGTGAGAGTGCCCTTGAATTTGGCGGGCTTCTTGCTGGATGGGGTTGGTCATGAAAATTGGGAGATGGAAGCGGTTATTCCATCCTACAAGTAGAAGCGATCGCCCTTTTGATGAACTCCAGAAAATGGCGATCGCGACTGCATTTCAAATCGAGGGAGATCGCTCTTTTCGGTACTTATTAACTGAGCGCTAAGGGTTGTCTGACCAATTGTTCGACAACTAGCGATCGACAAACAGCTTCAATTTTGTTGTTTCCCCCAATCTCAAATAACAAATGCAGCCACTCATGGGAAGAAAGAGATAGATTTTCTAACCAAGGAGAGGGAGCAATTTGCCCCCAGCCGACAATTGTACCGAGGTTCGCAGGCTTTTGATTTAACTCATTAGGATTTGGGTTGAGTTGTACGTCAAGTCGAATGCAGGTTTTGAGAATAATGTTTAAAAATTGGTCATTGGTAGCAACTTCAGAAGTAGAATTAGTGGGATTTAGTTGCCAATAGTAGTTGAGATTGAGGACATAATCATAGGGAAATTGCCACCCCATCGATAGCAATTCTGATTCGGTAAAATCGTATTGTTGCCAAATTTCTTCAAAGTTCATAATCTGACGAATAAATAGGTTTAAGGGAGCAGAATAAAGTGGGTGTCTCCACGACTTCCGGGTTTTCCTGATGCGTTTAGGGGTTGTTCTGCGGGTGCGCCGCCTCCTGGGCCATTGTAAACACGAGCATAGGATAAACCATCAGGTTGAGTCATAATTCTGACACTATATTGAGTGTTTGGGCTTGTCCAAATTGTACCCGCACCGCTTTTTGAGCCTCCTCTAGCTGGAGTGGATATCTAACCCGAAGTAGTAAGTTCTGTTTCAAGGGTGATTTTATCGATTCCACTGACAAGGAAATTGAGAACATCTGTGACAGCTAGGATGTTACCTGATGACATAGTTCAGGGAAGTTGGGTTTTGGATGGGGGTGTATGAGCATTGGTAGAGCGATCGCCATGATTGATGAATTATGGGCGAGATCCTTTCTGAATCTGAGAGAGAAAGGGCGATCGATCTTTATTTCTTGAAAGTTCATAGTTTCTCAAAGCAACCGAGTTTCTAACCTACTCAATACTTTGAATTAATTTAATGTTATTCCTCAGCCATTCATTGACCAAAACTTGAACATCAATATTTTTATGTTCAGCAATTTTAGTCACAAACTGCTCGACATCAGCTTCGAGATAAATCGGATAATGAAACGTAGCATCAGGATGGTAAAACTTGCCTTGTTCTGACGCAGAAAAATCATACTCTGATTTCATAATTTTCTCTCTTGATAAGTTTGTGTTTCAGTGAAAGTAGCTTTCCGAGCGGAAATAATCCGAATGATGCAGGAGGAGCTATCAGTTTGTTCAAAGGTATGAACAACAAGCCTGACAATGCCTGTTTCATCTAAACCTATGGTAATCCATCTGTCTTCATCTTGACTGTGTTCTTCATCATAGATTGTTAATTGATAAGAATCGCGGAAAATAGTTGAAGCCAAACGAAAACTTAATTGATGCTTGCGAATATTTTGCTTTTCTTTGGCTATATTCCAATCAAAGTTATAATCCAAGGGTATCGATCGTGAAATTAATGTATAAGCAAATTATAGCCTGACTTATGAGTTGATGCAATTCGGATAGTTGAAAAAGGGCGATCGCTATTCAAAAACAAAGGGCGATCGCTCTTCTGATTATAAAACGGGCGATCGCCCTTCTGAATTGTTAGAAAGGGCGATCGCTCTTTTTTTACCGCAGATGGACGCAGATTAACGCAGATGCAAGAAGGGCGATCGATGTTGTTGGGTAACGGATCTCGCTCTTTTACTTACTGAGCATTTTCTTGCTCTAAAAGTCGATCCAGTTTGTTTTCAATTGTGGTTAGCTTTCTCAGAACAGTTGGACGATCTTCATCTAGAGAAGTAAGTAAGTTAGCAATTCCTGACTGAATGTTAATCAATTGCACGACAGCATTTTGTAGTTGTACCATTCCTTCTCGAAGTTCCTGTCGTTCGAGTCTTGATTCTGCCATGTTATCTAACATAGCTTGAGTTGCCCTAGCGTTGCTTTCTATTAGTTGCTTCAGTTCTTCATCGCTCATGTCGATCGCTGTTTGTAAATCAGATACTACTTGAGATTGTAGCAGATGAAAAGGGCGATCGCTCTTCTGATTATAAAACGGGCGATCGCCCTTCTGAATTATTAGAAAGGGCGATCGCTCTTTTTTTACCGCAGATGGACGCAGATTAACGCAGATGTAGGAAGGGCGATCGCACTTTTGATGAATTATGGGCGATCGGCTTCCCGATCCTCTAAAACTGGTATCCTATAGCTTAGCATTCGGGTTAGATCGAATATTTTGCTGTTGCTGCATCTGCCTCTCTGATACATCTGTCACCCAAAAAAATCTTTGTTTTTCAAAATTATAAACTACCGGAATAGCAACAACTAATGCGAGCAAGAACCCGGCAGTGTGCAGAATTCGGTCATATTGTTCTTTGGTCATATTTTTTACCTATGAAATGATTATTCTAAGGCTATCGACATTGACTCAAACTATGCTACTACCTATAACAATCGGGGTGATGTTTACTATGACCAGGGGGAATACACTAAAGCTTTGAATGATTATTCTAAGGCGATCGAGCTGAATCCCAACTATGCTTCTGCTTACTACAATCGGGGATTTGTATACCGTGACCAGGGGGAAAAAACGAAGGCTATTAATGATTATTCTAAGGCGATTGACCTGAATCCAAACTATGCTACTGCCTACTACGGTCGGGCTAGTGTCTACTATAAGCATGGAGACAATACGAAGGCTATTAATGATTATTCTAAGGCGATTAACCTGAATCCCAATTATTCCAATGCCTACTACTATCGGGGTGTAATCTACCATCAACAACTGGGCGAAAAAATGAAGGCTTTGAATGACTATTCTAAGGCGATAGAGCTGAATCCCAACGCTAATGCCTACGCCGGTCGGGGTGATATCTACCGTGATCAGGGGGAAAAAATGAAGGCTATTAATGATTATTCTAAGGCGATCGATATTAGTCCTAACTATGCTGCTGTCTACGTCAGTCGGGGTAGTGTCTACTATGACAAAGGGGAAAAAACGAATGCTTTTAATGATTATTCTAAGGCGATCGATATTAATCCTAACTATGCTGATGCCTACTACAACCGGGGTGGTGTCAAATCTGCTATTGACGACAAACAAAGTGCAATCGAAGATTACCAAAAAGCCGCTGATTTGTATAAGCAACAAGGAAAGACAAGTGATGAGCAAAATGCTATTTACTACGTGAAAAAATTATCTGAACAGTAGCAACCAACTGAGAATAATCATACCTTCAGATGACTCACCAACTGCTGAAAAGTATCAATCGGAATCGCCCAACTCAAAGCCTCCATCTGCCGAAAAACAGCCTGAGAAGGCACACTCCCATCCGCCAACTTAAACACATCAATTCCCCCCAAAGGATATTTCGATTTGCCATTAATCCCCACCAACTTGCCAGAAATATCCAATACAGGCCCGCCACTCATCCCCTCGGCAATATCATTAGTGTAACCAAGTTGGTATCCACTCTCCAGGGATTGATCCGGCAACATTCCCACTTTCCCACTCGTTAACTTAAAAGCTTTTAGCCCCCAATTCCGAGTCTTCTCTATAGACTCTGAATTAATCCAATGCCAATTCGGAAAACCCGCAGCATAAACCCCATCTCCCACCGATAGCTTATTTGAATTTCCGATTTCCGCAACTCGATAGGATTGAGAAGTGGTAAACTGCACCAAAGCTAAATCTACTTTACCAAACTGAGTTGAACGCAGCCATTTAGCAATATGCGTCCGTCCGTCGGCTGTCAATACTTGATAAGTTTTGTCCTTATTATCAGCTACCACATGATTGTTAGTCAAAACAGTATAAGTTTGGCCTTGATGTTGAATAATTACGCCGGAACCGGAGACAGAATCAGATAAAATTCTGACAGTGACAAGATTTGCAATTTCTGAAACTTGCTGGTTAATTGGTTCGGAGATAGCAGGAGGTGTGGTTGACAAATGTTCGGGTGTTTCTCGCGCTAAACCGTTCAATATGCCGGTTAGTAGCAGTGAGATTGCTAATATTTGCCACAGCCCGTAGGGACACGGCAATGCCGTTTCCCTACATCCCCTAGGAGACGGCAATGCCGTTTCCCTACATCCCCTAGGAGACGGCAATGCCGTTTCCCTACACTTCGTAGGACACGGCAATGCCGTTTCCCTACATTTCATAAACCTGGAATAGGCTGTATCTTTGATTTTTCCAGTAAAGTGTGAAAATAGGCTCATAATTATACCTCATTCGCTGATACTAACAGTTTCATATACTGATATAATTATTACATTAAATGCTTCTACACCAACTACTCATCACCTTTAGCCAAAGTTGAACAATCTAGAAAAAGCCATCAAATTAGTAGAGGACAAAATCTCCGGGTGCGAAGAAATCATCCTCGACTTATTTGGCGGTTTAACTTCCCAAGTGACCGACGCTATCAATTATGATATAGGCGCAGAAGAAGGTATCCGGGGCGATGTTTCTCAACTCCTAGAATTTTTTCCACCCAACAGCGTCAGCGAGATTATCGCTAGCGGCCCTCAAGCCTTCTTTCTGGAACAAGCTGCTATAATATTAAAATCAGGTGGACGAATTTATATCAACGCTAACAGAAGCAATCCCTTTGCAAGATTGCCTGATGCAGATACTTTAACTCGCCTTCGCCTGCGCGTCATCCTAGAAAATGGCAATCTTGAACCTCGGTTTGCCAACCAACAATTTTTTCGACAAATACCTAGGCCTGATGGCAGTTATAATATCCCGCTACCGACTATCCGCACAACTATTTTGGAGAAGGAAGCATGACAATTATTCAAAATAATTTCGATCAACTTTATACGATCGCCACCGATTACGATCCGCCGATCGCCCTTGATGATAAAATGGTAATTCCGACACGCAATCTCGGCATTATTCCAGGACATCCGCTGAATTCCTCGCCACAGGAAACTATCTTTATCCCCAAATGCTGCTTAGTCTTCGAGGGAGTCAAAAAATCCGTTCGCGAACTCTGGCATTATGTTGCCGAACCCCCTGAATCCGGTCACTTCAAAGCTGTGGAACCTTCAATTTTGATTGTCGATGGCCCGTTTCCCGATATCACCGAACCAGTAGAGTCTTTTTTCATAGAAGGAGTAATGCTGGTTCCCCATGCTTGGGTGAGTTGGGAGATTGAAAGTGTGTCGTTTTATCTGGAATTGGATAGTACAAATTCAGATAATTTAATTGAAAAAGAGTTGATTCAGGTGAATTAGATTCAAGTTAAATTTTAGTGGTAAATTCCACATAAGATCCGACTCATTTCACTTCTTGCTTTTGCAACAACAATGCAGGCAGAGGTTCGCTATCAAAATCAAGCAACTCACCAGCCACAGGCAGCGATTCATCATTTAGTTCTTGGCAAGAAACGGCTATTACCCTATCAAAACTATCGTCGCAGGGGAGGATGACTTCATAAACAAAACCATCCTCAGCAGTCAAAAAAGCATCTCGCAGATCAATACTTCCAGACCGAACCCGTTTAAACCGACCTATAGACATGGGAACATAAAGCCATTTTCCCATTTCTTTTGTTTGGCTTGCCCAAACGGCAAGAAATATCTGTTCTGACGCATTTCGGCAAGCAAATAGGCACGGTACATCGTAATATTCGTACACTTCGATAATTTCCAATTTGCCTAGATGAGTAGACTCTGGAAGCAGGCTCATAGCTATACCTGGATCGCTCACGTTAACAGATGATATCGTTTCCGGCTGCATCGGAATGATTTAACCGCAGAGAACACAGAGGACACAGAGGGAGAGAATAGAGATCTGAATCATTCAGATGCTACCGGATTTGATATGACTCGGCGGTTGAAACCGCGTCTACAAAAACAAAGTCCGCCTGCGCGGACTAATAAATAAGTAATTTTGCCTAGTTGAGTAGAATTCCTACTTCCCCTTACCCTTCCCCAAAAACTCCCGCAGCCGCAACAAACTAGCCGTTTGTCCCAAATTCAGCGGCAGCAGCGACACTCCCTCCAACCGAGACTGCACCCAACCTTCGCCCCAATACCACTCGTGAAATCCGTCAATTCCCTGACTCAATAACAGGCGCAGACAATTCGGCTCAGCAATATCAACATGGTGCTCAACGGCCACCGGGCCCAGCCAACTTGTAAATGTCAAACCTTGAGTAAATTCTTCTGGTAAGCCTTTAGATAACTGTTGCGGCCACAGCCACTGCTGCAATTGAGCTGGACGCAGTAAGCTATCCCGAATCGCTGTTTCCGAAGCTTCAAGCTCAATCCGCAGGTTGCTTTGCTGAAAATTACCTAGCATAAGAAAAATTTTAGATATAAGTGCAAGTAATTTAAATGTAACTGATTGCATTGGTTCTCAGTTCCACCATTCGTGTGAAGTAGGGGCGGGTTTTACCAACCATCTCTAACTCTCACCAACAATTAAAATAAACCCGCCCCACCCCACTAAAAATCCCCAATTGACATTATTGGTGCAACATCTCAGCCGGGGCGGGTTTATGAGATTGTTAGTTTGAGGCGCTGATGGTTGGTAAAACCCGCCCCTACGACTTTTTGACAATAGCTCGATCGCACATCACAGTCCATTCCTCTTCCAAATCACTGAAAAATTTAATAAATTACCTCAAATATATCCCCCAAAACTTGATTTTCGTATCGAACTGTTAAGCTCTGTTGCATTTCGTTTAAATCTACCCTCCGTAACCCCACCGCATCGAAAGTCCGTGATACCATCACACATGAATAATGCCTATAGAAAAAAACTGGGGAGAAAAACTTTGACACTAAGGGTTGCAGTAGTAGGTTCAGGCCCTGCGGGTTCTTCCGCCGCCGAAACACTCGTAAAAGCAGGAATCGAAACATACCTATTCGAGCGCAAATTAGACTACGCCAAACCCTGTGGTGGGGCAATTCCCCTGTGCATGGTGCAGGAATTTGACTTGCCGCAAAGCATTATAGACCGTCAAGTCAGAAAAATGAAGATGATTTCCCCCTCCAATGTTGAGGTGGATATCAATATTGAAAACGCCCACGAATACATCGGTATGTGCCGCCGGGAAGTGCTCGATGGCTTCCTGCGCGATCGCGCCGCTTCCTTGGGTGCCAAACTGATTAATGGCACTGTTCATAAATTAGAGATTCCCGCCAACAATACAGACCCCTACACACTCCACTATGCCGACCACTCCAACGGCAGTGCCATGGGAGTTCAGAAAACTCTGAAGGTGGATTTGGTGATTGGGGCTGACGGTGCTAACTCCCGCGTAGCCAAGGCGATCGATGCTGGTGATTACAATTATGCGATCGCCTTCCAAGAACGCATCCGCCTGCCGGAAGATAAAATGGCTTACTACCACGACTTAGCCGAAATGTACGTTGGCGATGACGTCTCTACCGACTTCTACGCTTGGGTATTCCCCAAATACGACCACGTAGCCGTCGGTACCGGCACGATGAAAGTCAATCAAGCCAGCATCAAAAAGCTGCAAGCAGGAGTTCGCGCCCGCGCTGCCAAAAGACTCATGGGCGGTGAGATTATTAAAGTGGAAGCTCACCCCATCCCCGAACATCCGCGTCCCCGCCGGGTTGTCGGCCGAGTTGCTCTCGTCGGCGATGCCGCCGGTTATGTTACCAAATCTTCGGGTGAAGGTATCTATTTTGCTGCGAAGTCTGGCCGGATGTGCGCTGAAACTATTGTGGAAATTTCCAATAAAGGCGCGCGTATTCCTACGGAACAGGAAATCAAGCTTTATTTGAAGCGGTGGGATAAAGCTTACGGGATTACTTACAAGGTGCTTGACATTTTGCAACGGGTGTTCTACCGTTCTGATGCTACTCGCGAAGCTTTTGTGGAAATGTGTGCCGATCGCGATGTGCAGAAACTCACATTCGATAGCTACTTGTATAAGACTGTAGTGCCGGCAAATCCTTTCATCCAAATGAAGATTACTGCGAAAACTATTGGTAGTTTGTTGCGCGGTAATGCTTTGGCGCCTTAACTAATCTAACTCACTTTGTATAAAAAAGCGGGCAGTCACCAGGCTGTTCGCTTTTTTTTAGAGCGAAGATTAACGAACCGCGAAGGCGCGTTCGGCGAAGCCGTTCCCGTAGGGTAGGGCGCGAAGGAAGAGGAGTCGATCGTTACGTTAAGTAAGTCCACCTAATTAAATGCAAGATCCAAATCGCTCAAAAGCTTACTGGCTTGCTATTCTTCCTTCTTCATTCCCCCCTTGGGGGGGGCAGGGGGGGGTTCTTCTTCCTTCTTTCTTCTACTTAATATAGGCGAGTGTTTCAAGGGGGTCTAGCGGTATTGGCAGATTTTGCAAATTAGGAAAAATTTTTTACCAATTCTATTGAGAATTATTAGCATTTGCGTTATGCTCTAAAAAGACGCAGCTCAGAGTCCCGACTTCTGGGTGAGAGCGCCGATCCGCTACTGAATCAATCAGATTCCGTAGTCCGAAAACTGCCCTAAATGCTTCCTGAAAGAGCCGGAAATCTCCAGAAGGCAGAAAGAAAGCGGCTATGCTGACAGCGAAGTTTTTCAGGAAGGGCTTTGGACAATTCTTAATTTTTTGCTAAATCTAGCTTTTAACTTCTGTCTGATGTCACTCAGGGACGATGCTTAATGCAAAAAATTAGTGTTGTCTAAATTTAGGAATAGAGTTAACCATTGAGGAATAATCATGTATACGTCTTACAAGCAAGTTTCAGAGTTTAGCTTAGAGGGAGAAATACTGAATCTGATTATTGAAGATGGTGACAAATTAAAGTATTTGCGAATTGGTAGCGATCGCGGAGTAGAATTTCTGGTGAAACTTTGCAAGGAATTGCGGGCTTCTGTATCTATGGTTTTAAAGCCCGGATTGAGAGTTGAAGTGGCTGGACAGAAACAGCAAAACTTGAAAAATGGCAAAGTTAAGCTCAAAGCTTATAGCCTGAAACTTTCAGACAGCAAGCATCATCCCTCGCAGCCAGAGGTAGACACCAAGCATACATCTGTTGGGATTCTGATACCCGATCGCGCGATCGACTCTCCCACATCCTCTCCAACCACGCCAACTCCGGCAAAAATCTCAGGCAAAATATTAGTATGTCAAAAATCTGACTGCCAGAAGCGCGGCAGTGGTGCAGTATGTAAAGCTCTGGAAAATGCTTTGAATTGTAGCGGTTTAGCCGGAGAAGTTATTGTGCAAAAAACCGGATGTCTCAAACAGTGCAAAGCCGGACCGAATATAGTTGTGATGCCAGACAAAACTCGCTACAGTCGCATCAAACCTGCGGAAATTCCAGCCATCCTTGATAAACATTTTGCAGTTGTTAAAGATTAGAGCGATCGCAGATCGCAACAGGTGCATCTGTGTTTTGCAAATATATTCGTATGGGCTATAGCATCACCGCAGACAACTTATTAGTAATAACCAGAGATTTACAGCGGTCATGCGAAAGCCTATGCAAAATCGGGATGCTCCCCAGAGAATCTATTAAGGTTAACACTCCCCCACTTAAAGGTACGGGGATTCTTGAATCTACGACGTACCTTGATAAACTAGATGTGAGACTCTGTGAATATTGGGATAAAGCCATGTCAGAAGCTGATCTTCGAGCCAATCAGCAACAACCGCATTCTGCTGTCCAATCCGATGCCGAACCCTTAGAGCTAGATTCTTTAGCTGTGTGGGGTTTAGAGCCGATCGACCCCACTCCAAAAGATCCTGGGGCTGTAGTTGTAGACACGCCAGAAACAGACTGGGAAACAGTCGATTTTCCCAACGCCATCAGTGTAGATGCAATTCCCACAACATCTGAAGCCAAAAATTTGCCATCTCAGACAGAAGTTCCCTTGACTGATATACCTCCGATTTCCGATCATCTCAAAAATCTGCTGGCCAATAGCGAACATAAGGGCAAAGGATCGACTCCTGTCACCTTGATGCAAGCCCTGCATGAATGTAACCGCGATCTCTTAGGGCGAATCTCCCAGCTAGAAACAGCCCTCCAAGAGTCCCAAACAAAGTTGCAGGATCGCGAAGCCTTGCTCGAAAAGCAGAATGCCGAACTCCAAAACACTCAAGCACAATTGACCAGGCTGTTTGCTAAATTGGAAGTTTCTAATCAAACTTTGCAAAGTCAAGAAATTTTAGTCGAAAACTTAACTAACCAATTAGCAACTAGCCAAACTAGGCTAGCCACAGTGGAGCGAGAATCTGCTGCGACAGTGATGCGCTACAACGAACAACTTCACCAGCTAGTAACTACAGAAAATGTTTGCAAGGAATTGCGATCGCGCTTGCACCGTCAGCAGCGCCACACCCTGCAATTCAAAGCAGCTTTAGAAAAAAGTTTGGAGATGCCACACCCTAAGTCGATCGCCCCTACCGAGCCGGTGGAAAATCCACAGGATACAGCTAGCGCCCAATTGGAATCCTTACTCGCCGCCGTCAAAAGCCAAAACGTCCCGGTGCCACCCATATTTAACACTTCCCCTGTTCAACCTTGGTCCGATCCATGGGAAGCCCAGCCAGAGGTAGGGACTTCTGAAGCGCCCATCGGCCCGGAATCTACGGTAAGTCAGGAATCCAACACATTAGCCTCCGCATCCGGCATTGAGTTACACGAGAACGAAAACTTCTCGCAACCAGATGCAGCAACAGAGTCCAGCCCAAGCATTGTCGAGGCTCCAAAGTCGGTTGCTCAAACGGAAACAGAAAATGGTACTGCCAAATATAGCAGCCCGGAATTGGTGCGGGCTGCTAAAATTTTGAACTCTGTGGAAACCTTTGGCATTCAAGAAGTGCGATCGAGCGCAGCCCAACCTATAGCTGTTGCAGAACCCCACTGGTTGACTTCGATTACCAGTCCGCTGGGCCCTGCTAAAAAGCGTCGATCGCTGGCTGACATTGAATTACCCAGTTTTCGATAGTTTAACTAAAAACAGAGAATCCCTAGAGTCCCGACTCCTTGGAAAAGTTAGGACTCTCACTGGCTTCTGGCTTCTTGCTTTCTCCCTTTTCCCATACCGTAGGTGAGATCGTAGCTAGTAACCAACAGCCACAACCAAACAGCGGGATACCGTGGTTCCAGCCAAGGCTGTATCCTGCGGGCGAATTGGGGGAGCCATCCAAACAGCCAACTCGCCACAGCCAGCAAAGTGAAGTTGAAGTAGCTCCCCAGCCAACGCCAAATATCCCCGACACTGACAAAATCCAAAATCCACAGCAGCAGAGAAGGGTTTTTTCGAGCAGCTTTCAGGGCCAAACGATTGAAAGTTAACCAATCCGTCCGGTCTTTAATAAAAGTTTCGGCTACGGTGAGTTCTTCTTCGGTTAAAATACCGAAAAAGGTATTGAGAATGGAATTAATTCTTTGGGGTGGCAAACTGCGACCCGTGGGAACCATCATCCCTTTAGAAAACAGCCAAGTCACTGACACATTGCTCTGATAAGCACGAATTTGGTTTAAGTGCTTGGCACTCAATAAATTGTGTTTTAAAGCTGTATCTAATAGGTCTGTTAAGCGGAAAAGATTGCGAACCAGAGAGCCGAAACCAGTGAAAACCAGGGGAGATTGCAGGGAAGCTGCATCGCCGATCGAGATTAGTCGATCGAAGGCCACGGCGCGATCGCTACTGTTGGTACTAAAATGCCCAGGAATATAACCAAAAGTCGGTTTTTTCCACACCAATCGATCGAGATCGCAGCGACGATACTCAGGCAAAATTGTAAAAAAATCCTCGTACAATTCCAGCAAAGAACCTGGATTTTGTGGATTGACTTGGTGGTAGTGAAACAGATAAACAGTCAGTTCTCCGCCAGCACCGGGAAACAACTCCCAAATGAGCTGGCGGCCGCGGGAAATATCCCCGTGAGTGTAGAGCACATCCCCGTATTCGGAATCCCAAACGGCCTGGTCAAATCCTCCATCGATGGCTGCTCCCACCGTGGGACAAACACTGTCAAAAGCCCGCCCTTCGTTCAATTGCCAAGCTATGGGAGAAGCCGAACCCATCGCATCCACCAGTAGCCTTCCTTCGGCGGTGCGATCGGACTTTGTGGGCAAGTGGCAGCCCTGAACTACTACTTTTTCTCCTTCAACATCGGCTCTGATAAACTCAGTTTCGTCCCAGATTTCCCCGCCAGCTTCGGTCAATTTAACTCCTGCTAAATACAGCAATTTTTCGCCATCTAAAGCTACATTTAGTACCTTGGGAGTATGTAAAACTGGTGCTTGAGCAAAGGTCGGATTGTTAGCATCAAAAAACTTGTTATAGCCATCCTTATATTCTCTGGAAATCAAGGTTTCCACTTCCGCAGCAGTAAATAAACCCAAGTCAATTAAACTTTGAATTTCGTCCCGCGAAATATTCCACTCGCGATTCATCCGCCCAAAAGGCATTCGTTCCACCAACAGTACCCGGTAGCCCAATCTAGCCATGACGGCGGCGTGAATCACTCCCAAGGCCCCGCCGATATAAATTAAGTCATAAACAGAAGACTCAGAATCCTGCACTGGAATTGTCTCTTGTCCATTCTCCCCTGTTTTTACCCTGACCGAAGTAGAAGAGCCTTCTTCCTTCAAAAACACTACTTGTTTTGGCTGTTGAGGATTGCGAGTGCCTTCCCGCCAGCGCTGCTCCCACCAGTAGACGCGCTGGAGGTCGTATTCGCCTTTGGGCATTTTTTGGAAGTATTTAACGGTGAGGGGGTAATAGGGGGCAAGAGCTTCAAAAATTGACTGTTTGGAGAGGTCTATGACTGGGGGTTCTGGGTATAGATCGGGAAACTTTTTTCTCAAGCCCAAATTCAGCGATTCCAGGAATTTTTTTTCCCCAGGGGGTGCATCTTCCAAACGAAACACTTTTAAATAAGTGGTGCGTTGAACTGACCACACAAAGGTGGAAAGTTCTGTGGATTGATGATTTTGGCTGAGTGTTTTGGTGGTGGCAACGGTGGATTTTGGATTGGCAATTTGGGGGATGGAGTCTTTGGCCGCGGTGGCTGTTGAGGTCCAAAGCAGGCGAAAACCGTCAGGAGTAATCACTTTTTGTCCGATGCCGGGATCGAATTCCTGTTGCAACCAAGTGCATACGGCCGCCGTATCCGGTGTCGGGACTTCTAGATAAAGAATTTCTTGCATTTTCCGATCTCTATAAATTCATAAAGCAGGGGGAGTTGACAAGGGAGCAAAGTGCGCTATACTCCCGAATACTTATTTAGTTTTAAATAAGTTTACAGTGTTCTCAGATTTTTAGGTTTTCGATCGCTCTCGGTGTGGCCTGGGCATCGAATCAACTACTCCCTTCGGTATGCAATCTCATGAATTATCCCATTCCTACGAATCCTCAAGAAATGATTGCTTTGCGACAGCAGCCGCTGAATGAAGAATTAGTGGCAACGGCGATCGCGGGTGTGGTAAAAATAGCTCGATCGCGCTCTCAGTCTCTCGATGAGTTAAAGGCTGAGTTGTTGGCGGACGACCATCTCCTCGATTTGCCTCAAAGGCTATGGCTGAGCGATATTGTGGCTCAAGCTTGGGAAAATTTGCCTTAAACCAGATAAATCCACCTAATTCAACTTAACGCAATTCGACTTCTCGCTTCACTTGCGTTAAAACTCGATCGCCCCGCATTAAGCGATATTCACCCCGCCAAACTCCGGGAGTCAGAGGAGAATTAGGACTGTTTCTTTTGCCGACAAAACCCAACCAAGTGCGACTGGGGGCTTTGATTTCGTTGGTGGTGTTGACAATGGTTTGGCCATTGGGAGCAAATAATTGGTATTGTTCGCGATCGCCTTTTAGCACTCCATAACTATGCACCCAAAATAACAAAGCAGAGCTATTTAGAGGTAGTTTGGTTTCGGAAAATTGTCCTTGCCAAAGAGCGTTCTGGTCCGGTGGTTTGCCCGCAAAACCGGCGCGAATTAAACCTGTAGGAGTATAGTCCACAGCCCGATCCCAAATTGGATTTCTGGCAATATTGCAGCCCAATTTAGCATCGGGACCCACAAACGGATCTACAGCTTTACCTTGATAGCGAAAAGTGATGTGTACGTGGGGAAAAGACGCCATCCCAGAGTTTCCCACCATCCCCAGCACAGCGCCTTTGGCAACTTGCGCCCCTGGTTTGACGGCGACACTACCTTGGCGGAGATGGCAATATTGCGCTTCCCAACCGCCACCGTGATCGATTACCATGCCGTTGCCACATTCACTACCTGCAACGTTGGTTTTGTCTGTATCGTTCTCTAAACGTTTATCTACCACACCGTCTCGCACCCGCAAAACTTTGCCGGCGGCGGAGGCGATAACTGGGACTGATGTCTTTAATGTCAGGAAAAGTCTATGAAACTGCCGTTTAGTATCATCTCCTTTTGCCATTGCTTTGGCGTCGGGAATGCCGAAGTCCGTACCATCGTGGCCGTTGTAGGTTTGGCGTCCGCACCCAAAATCAACGGCGGCTGGGCTCGGATCGCGATCGAAATACTGCAAAATAAAGCAATCTTTGCCCAGGGTACAGTCGATGGGTTGACCAAATTGTGGGATGTTGGGCTTTTGGGCCACTGCCGTCGAGACTAGATTTTGGGCTATGCTGTTGGCTGTGACTAGGGATGTATTGACTGGGTTTTGAGAACCACAGCTAGAGATAGTTGTCAACCCCAAAGCCAGGAAAATTGCCGAAATCTGTTTGTTTGAGAGTAAAGTCATTGGTCAATGGTTGCTAAAAGCTGAGGTGGGTAGTCCCAAAAAATCAATTAATTTTTCAAAATATAGTGAATTGGGAATATAGACTGTAATATAGACGGTCGATCGGGTATTTTCGTTTCCTAGATTTGTTGTATTATTGTCTGTCTGGGATTAGTGATTTTTAATTAATTAAATGAATGCGCTCTAGAATTCGATCGCTCATTTCAATCATTCGGTTGGCCGGACTTGCTATCGCCACTTTGGCGCTGTGGGGATTTGCCACCCTCGCCAAGGAAGTTCTGGAAAAAGAAACTTATGCTTTCGATACCTCTATTTTACTCACTCTGAAGGAATTGCACACTCCACTGCGCGATCGAATAATGATCGGCTTTACATTTTTGGGGGAACCGAATTTGTTACTAGCGCTGTGTGTGAGTTTGGTGATTATTTTGTGGACTCAGAAACATCGCTCCGAAGCCACAACTATTGCGCTGGCTGGTGTGGGAGCGGTGGGTTTAAACCTAGTGTTAAAAAAAGTTTTTGCTCGCGCTCGGCCTCAACTTTGGGAGCGCGCAGTTGACGTTAGGTTTTACAGTTTTCCTAGCGGACACGCGATGGTTTCAATGGTTATTTATGGTTTGCTAGGATATTTTTTGGGTTCCCGCTTTCCGAAACAGCGCTGGTGGATTTACATTTTAACAATTTTATTAGTTGCGGTTATTGGTTTGAGTCGGCTTTATCTAGGAGTTCACTGGCCCACGGATATTATTGCGGGGTATACGGCTGGTTTGGTGTGGCTGATAGCCTGCATTATGAGTCTGGAAGTATGGAAACAATCTCGCTCATCATTTCCTGAGTCTCAAGAAGAATTTTTATCCCCCAATGCTTCTCCAGAAATGACCGATGAGCAATCACCTATAACTCATAACAAATAACTAATAACCAACCATTTGCTTTTGAGTTAAATACATCGCAATCCCTTTTTCATAGTAAGCAGCTTCGTTAATAAACACTGGATATACCGTCGATTTACCTTCGTATAAAATCTCATCGCCGTCAAAGGTCAAAAACATCGGCTCGCCTGGATGCAGCGGTTGATAATCTCTGAATTGCAGTCGAGGATGAATCATTGCCTGAATTTCTCCCAACTCATTTCTGGGATAGTCGATAGTCTGAATTTTTTGATAAAGGGCGAGGGGTTTTTTGGCGGGAGGGATTTTTCCCTGATTATATAGTTCTACATAGTCTAAAATTGTGCCAATAATCTCCTCAGTTTGCTGAAATAAACTGCCATCCAATATCCCTTGAGCCACCGGACCAACTTCCAGGGTAAATCCTAACGGGGAAATCGATCGCAACACAGAGCTATCTTGATTGTGCTTTCCCGAAACCAGTACCTTAATGTTGGGAGCAACAGATGTTAAATGAGCAGTTAACTCCAGATTAAATGGATGCTGGCTATCCAAAATAAATGTGATACCCATGTTGGCGGTGGTATTGTGCAAATCGATAATTAAATCAGGATTATCCGTATTGTTTGAGCCCAACATTTGGTAGATTTCTTTGGCTCGTAGTGCTTCGTAAGTCGAGAGATGATAATTTTCTAAATCCTGTCGTAAAAAACAACGATTGAGGTCGATATCGATGTAACGTTTGCCAATTTTGCACGCTTTGGGATTGGCTAGCATGGCAACAGTTTGGAAATTAGAGCGCGCTATTAAATTGGGCGATCGCTCAAATTTATTCACTAGGTAAATTCCTGTGAGTTCGTTGCCGTGGGTCCCTCCAATCACTGCAACACGGTTAATTTTTTTCATAAACAAGTAGCTTCCTTTCTCAACTGCCACTCTTGGGCTGCAAGTAATTTCGATTAAAATGAAGAAGGTCTTAATCTCTATATTAACTTACCTTGTAGTAGATGTCCAATATTTTGTTAATCACAGGGAGGTTATGGTGTGGGAGAACACAAAACCGTCTTTTCAATTTTACTTGATTAATGCTTCAATAACAAGCCGATTGGGTGCATCTCAATGAGTGCAAATATATTCCTAGGGGCGAAGCATGACCGCAGAAAATTTATTAGTGATAATGAGAGATTTACAGCGGTCATGCTTCACCTATGCAAAATCGGGATGCTCCCAGCCGATTTAGACCCTGTGAAGATTTTGCAGGAATCTAGGATGGTGGCATTACGCGAAAATCATCAGAAAATCCCTATAATATTTATATAGAGTTCGGTATTGTCATGCGTAAAATTATACTCTTCATTGCATCTAGTTTAGACGGTTATATTGCCAGACCCCAGGGGGAGATTGACTGGTTGTTTACAGACCAAAATTATGGTTATTCGGATTTTTTAAATAGCATCGATACAATTATCATGGGGCGAAAAACTTACGAGCAAGTTTTAACTTTTGGCGAGTATCCCTATCAGGAAAAAAAGAGTTATGTTTTAACTAAGAATATTAATTTTCAAGCAGAACATGATGTCACTGCTGTAGCAGATTTAGAGACTCTTGTCAAGGATTTGCGGCGGCTTGATGGCAAAAATATTTGGTTAGTTGGAGGCTCTCTAGTGATTCGCGATTTTCTGGAAAAAAAATTGATAAACGAGCTGATTCTTTCGGTTCATCCGATTGTTTTGGGCGAAGGCATTCCTTTGTTTGCCACTCCCACAACTGCTACAAATTTGCAGCTAACTGGATGTCAAACCTACAGTTCCGGTCTCGTACAGTTATTCTACGATGTTGTAGGATAGAGGTGATGCCCTAGCATAGAGACTAAATCGTGAAATGTGTTGCCTTTGTCCTTTTGTTAATATTATTTTTCTGGGTGGCGCTGCCAGCTAAGGCATCTGTATGCCGCAATTACGAGGGACAGCAGATTTGTATTGTGGATCTAAAACGCAGCGCCAAAAACTATTGGGAATACAGGGCTATTTTGAGTATTGATGGAGTGAAAAAGCCTAGGGAAATTTACAACTGTCGTAGTCGCAGCACTGTTAAAAAAGATGGTAAATTTGTGCCGTTTGGTAAAAACGACCCTGGTCAAATGATATGCAGTTTTTTTCACAACCAATAGACACCTATAACCCGAAAAACTGGTTTTTTTTAGATATGTCTCCTAGCTATTTGTGGCGTTCTAGTTTTTTAATAAAGCTCAGAACAAACAGCGATAGTAAAGCGCCAATTAAGGCAAGTTCCCACAAGCCACAGCCTGCCGCAGTCCCCAAAGCTGCGGACACCCAAATAGCGGCCGCAGAAGTGAGTCCGTGAACTTCTACTTCGCCTATTTCCTGTTTAGATTGTCGCAGGATTTCTCCCCCTCCCAAAAAGCCAACCCCGGCGGCAATACCTTGAATTACACGTTCTATGGCATCTCGTACATTTTCATTTTTACCAATTGCTAAGGGGATTAAAACAAACAGTGCAGAACCCATACTTACTAACATATGTGTTCTCAAACCTGCTGGTTTGTGTCGGAGTTGACGTTCCCACCCAATAATTCCACCCACTAATAAGGCTAGGCATAACCTGAATAGTATGCCTAGCCAACTTTCGGGAGATAATAAATTTGCGATCGACAATGTTTTACCACTAAAAACTGCTAGGATAACATCAATCTAAATTGCTTTTTTGGGCTGCCCAGAAGCCCACCCCACAATAAACTTAGAAAGACTTTGATTTTAGCGCAAGACGATATCCGATCGCAATCTGATGCCCAAATCTGTTTGCGGGCGAATCACAATCACATCCACACTGCGTCGCCCGAACAATACCCCCGCTAAAACACCGATCCCAGCACCACCCAATACTTCTTCAGTGGCGATGGCTTTGTCGCCGGTAATCCCAGCCAGGGCGGCGGCTGCGGCTGCGCCCAATGCTGCACCTTGGGCGAGGGAACCTCCGTTAGCACCTTTTTGAACTTTTTCGGTTCTGGTAATAATGCCAGAATTTCCATCAATCCGATAGCGTTGACGGCGGCTAACAATTAGTTCTGTAGCCACAAATTGAGTACCCTTTTGATTACCCCTTCTAGCAGGTTGCAGTTGACCGACAATTTCACTACCTGCGGGGATTAAAACTCTACCTTGAGCCGTGCGGATGTCTCGTGCTACTCTTAAAGTTAAAGGTGCGGTTTCATCGGGAGTAACAACAATTTTATCTTTTTCATAGCTCACTGGAATTATACTGCCGGCTGGAATTCTGATACTACTATCTAATTGGGAGTATCTTTGGGCTGTGGCGGGAGTAGCTACCACCAGTGGGACACTGGTTCCTAGGGTAATTCCTAGGGCGAGGATGGCTGCTGTTGTCGATCGCAATGTTTGAGAAGTAATCATATAAATTGTCTCCTTGCTTCGGTTTTGCTTTACTTGGTAATGCACAAATGCTAAAATTTTTCTGATTTTCCGTTCCTTTGATAGTTTAATGATGACAGGTGGGAATTCCTCAAGTTGGGAAGATAAGGTAGATAATCAAAAGTTTTAAAAATTCAAAAAATTGATCTACTCAGGAAATTTTAGAAGTTTGGGAAGATAAGGAAGATACACTCAACACTCCACATTCAATGCTTAAGAGTATTTAAGGCTAACAAGCCGGCACCGAAAGCTGGTTCGTGTCGGGGTGCAATTACTTGGGCGTTAGGGGCGATCGCACTTATAGCAGTTTCAAACCGACTCTGGCAATTTCCCACGCCACCCCACACACCTCCGATCAGCACAATTTCAAATTCTTCTGTTTGGTTAAACAGCCCTGAAATTGCTGTTTTTGTTGCTAAAACTAATTCCGCCACTGCACTATCCATAATGCCCTCAGCTATACGATCGCCCTCTGTGGCGGCGCGATCGACAATGGGTGCTAAAGCAGCAATTTCCTTCACTCCCCAACCGCGTCGGTAAACGACTTCTACCAAGTCTTCCAGATTTTTTAGACCTAAATGTATTTGAAAATTCTCTGCAAGTGTGGTATAAATTTGCCGTCCATCGTAGAATCTCAAAGCAGCTTGCAAACCCTGAATGGCGATGTTGTAGGCGCTACCTTCATCCCCTAAAATATATCCCCAACCCCCGACTCGTTTAGTTTTTCCCAGGCGGTTTTGTCCATAAACAATCGATCCTGTACCGGAAATAACGGCGAGGCCGACTGGATGGCCCGTACCGCCTACGAGTGCGATCGCGCTATCGCTGGAAATTATAATATTTCTCGGCCCGAAAGAGCGGGTAACGGGTAAATTAGGAGTCAACTGCAAGTTCTGTACTAAAAATTGCAGGATTTCCAGGTCTTTCGGACGTCCGACTCCTGCTAATCCCAGACAAATTGCTTCTATGTTGAGACGGCTATCGGGGTTGATATTAGCGGAAATTACAGCTTGTTCGATCGCCAATTGAATCGATTGTTTGGCTGACTCTATTCCCAGTGTTTGATAATTTGATGGCCCTGCTTCACCGCGTCCCAAAACCACCTGATTTTCATCCATCAACAGACAAATAGTCTTAGTACCACCGCCATCTATGCCAAATACGTAACTCATGCCAAAATTCTCCCTCAAGCGGGCAAAACAACACCCGAATTTGAATGCCAACTTAATATTATAACATTCTTTTTAGTGGCTCTTAAAATACATAATTCAAATTTGCTAATTGTATAATTTCTGGTGTACAGTTAATTTGGAAAAAATTGCTAAATATTCCCATAATTTCGGGCAAAAATCATGAAAGTCGGCGTATTCAGTACCAAATCCTACGATCGCACATTTCTGGAAGCAGCCAATGTCGATGACCAACACGACTTAGTTTTTTTTGAACCGCGCCTCACTATGGAAACAAGCGTTTTGGCGACAGGATTACCCGCTATCTGCGCCTTCGTCAACGACCAATTAGATGCCAAAACACTAAGTGCGATCGCCCAAACAGGTGTCCGCTTAATCGCCCTGAGATCCGCCGGCTTCAATCACGTCGATTTAGCAGCAGCCCGCGACTTAGAATTTACTCTCCTGAGAGTACCCGCCTATTCTCCCTTTTCCGTCGCCGAACACGCCGTCGCCCTGATTTTATCCCTCAACCGCAAAATCCACCGCGCCTACAACCGCGTCCGGGAAAACAATTTCGCCCTAGAAGGGCTGTTGGGCTTCGATCTTCACGGACGAACTGTCGGAATCGTTGGTACTGGGAAAATTGGCGCACTTACCGCCAAAATTCTGCACGGATTTGGATGTCGCCTCACAGGATACGATGTTTCCCAAAACCCGGATTGTCTAGGGATGGGGATGGAATATCTCTCGCTTCCAGAACTATTTGCTACTTCCGATATCGTCAGTCTCCATTGTCCCCTGCTACCAGAAACCTACCACCTGATCGACGCAGCAGCAGTCAATCAGATGAAAGAAGGGGTGATGCTGGTTAATACCAGTCGCGGTCAGTTGATTGACACCAAAGCCGTAACTCATGGACTGAAATCTGGTAAAATCGGATACCTGGGCTTAGATGTTTACGAACAAGAGACCGACTTGTTTTTTGATGATTTGTCAAATCAAGTAATTCAAGACGACATATTCCAGCGTCTGTTAACTTTCCCCAACGTCTTAATTACCGGTCATCAAGCTTTTTTCACGGAGGAAGCTTTGAGAAATATTGCGACGACAACAATCAGCAACATCACTGATTTTGAACAAGGACGCCCTTGTCCCAATCAAATCAGCCTCGATCGGGTAAAAAAATAAGATCCCCATTGCTTACAATCAGATTAACTCGTTACTTTCAGCCGTACAGGATGGACTTCTCCCACAGAAACCGAGTTGCTGTGTCAGTCCTTTTTACTTGCAATTTGTGAAACTTTGCTGTACTAATTACCGGATAATTAGACGACAGCAATTCTCAGGTTGCAATACAACTTAACAAGTGAGGAAAGTATCAAATGACACAAGATAATTTTGCCGAGGAAACAAAAACAATCACTGAAGTCACCAAAATCGACATGGTAATTGAGAAACCAGGTGCGATCGCGAAAATCGAAACCCCAGAGACCACCGCAGGACAGTTCCAAGATATTAAAGACCAAGTTTTGACTATTTTGTCAGAACTGCCAGTCTATGTATCCAATTTTTTCGCCGAATATCAAAAGCCGATCGTCACCGTGGGTTTAATTTTGACAGGTGCCGTAAGTGTCAAAGTAACCCTGGCTGTACTCAATGCTTTGAATGAGCTGCCTTTGGTAGCCCCAACTTTTGAATTGATCGGCATTGGATATGCAGGTTGGTTTGTTTACCGCTATTTGCTCAAAGCTTCCGATCGCCAAGAATTGCTAGCAGAAATAGAATCTTTAAAAGAACAAGTTATCGGCAAAGATTCTTAAAGGGAGTAGTTATTGGTTAGTGGTTAGTGGTTAGTTGTAACAACAAATAACCAATAACCAATGACAAATAACCAACAACAAATAACCAATAACTATTGTCAATTTGGATGGCAAATTTGTTGCAAAGTAGCGGTAAAACCTGGGTAGGAAATAGCCGCAGCTTCGGCTCGATGAATATTAGTAGTACCCCTGGCATTCAGGGCTGCGATCGCTAAACTCATCGCGATTCTATGGTCTGTGTAACTATCAACATCAGCGCCGGTTAAAGAAGTTCCTCCGGTAATTTCCAAACCGTCGGGTAACTCGGTAATTTGAGCACCCATGCGGTTGAGTTCCGCAGCAGTCACAGCTAGCCGATCGCTCTCTTTGACTCGCAACTCGGCCGCATCCCGAATGATGGTTGTACCAGATGCAAAAGTCGCCGCTACTGCCAAAATCGGAATTTCGTCAATCAGTCGGGGAATTAAGTCACCAGCAATGGTGCATCCCCGCAACTGGGCGGAACTCTTCACCAAAATATCGGCTACCGGTTCCCCAGCCGCCACCCGCTGATTTTGCAGTTCAATGTGAGCTCCCATCATTTCTAAAGCTTCCAAAATGCCTGTACGAGTTGGGTTGACACCGACATTTTCCACTACTAACTCGGAACCAGGGACGATCGCCCCAGCAACTAACCAAAAAGCCGCCGAACTGATATCTCCTGGTACAATTACTTTCTGCCCTTGGAGTTGGGCAGAACCTGTTACTGTAACGCTGCAAGTTTCAGGATCTACCGTTAATTTCGCTCCAAAAGCTTGCAACATCCGTTCGCTATGATCTCGTGACAAAGCCGGTTCAGTAACAGTAGTTTCTCCCTCCGCCATCAAACCGGCCAGTAGAATACAAGATTTAACTTGAGCCGAGGCGATGGGGGAATGGTAGTGAATCCCTTTTAATTGCTGTCCAAGTACCGCTAAAGGTGCTAGAGAATTATTTCGTCGCCCCCAAATTTGTGCTCCCATTTGTTGCAGCGGTTTAATGACACGGGACATGGGGCGCGATCGCAGAGAACTATCCCCCGTCACCGCAAAAAAACGCCCTGGATGAGAGGCTAAAATCCCCAACATCAACCGCATCGTCGTGCCAGAATTACCCGCATCCAAGACTTCCACAGGCTCCTCTAATGCGCCAATTCCCACACCCTCGACTGTGACCAACTCCGTGTTTAGTTCCGAAACTTTCGCTCCCAGGAGTGAGAAACATTTAGCTGTGCTCCGGGGGTCTTCTCCCAGCAGCAGGCCCTCAATAGTTGTTTCACCGTGGGCGATCGCACCCAACATCAAAGCTCGGTGAGAAATTGATTTATCGCCAGGAATCCGAATCCGACCTTGTAGCGACCAGCCAGAGGCGGGTTTTTGAATGCTTAAAGTTTGACTTTCACCGGTTTGGGTAGTGGTTATAATGGCAGCTTGCATTGAGATAAACTGTGATGAGATGGCGTTAGTTATCCTAGCGTTTTCCTAGTCAATAGTCAGTAATGTACACAAAAAAACCAAATATTACGAAAAGTTTACAATTTCTATCCGTGTATTTACGTAAACTTACAAACTGTTAACTTTTGAACGACGATCGACAACAATTGGAGATTTGCGATCGGCCATGTTACATTTTTGATGTATGAGACAAAATCTTCTGGCTTCTATCCTTTGATCTTCCATCACAAATTCTAGATTTTTTATTATTATGCTGACGCATCACCGCAAGCCTGTAAGTCTATCACTGATCTCCACAGATTTACCCCTATGGTCAGTCGTTGAAACTGCTGGTACACTGTATCAAAAAGACACCGATCGCTTTCACTTGTTGTTGCACGAACCAGCCATAGTCGATCGCACATTTGCCGATGGCTCGAACGAACCAGTCTCTATCTTACCAACTACTACAAAACCCCGGTTGCTGTGGCTAGAAGTTTCCCCCTATCGAGTAGTGATGACTATGCAAGGAAACGGCAAATACAGTTACCGTCACTGCTGGGAGCGAGGGATGTACGGCCTGAGTCGTTATTGGCTTCAGGGAGAATCCCTAGTAACTCCTGAACAGTTACGGCTTCGCAACTTCACCCGCCAATTAATTCTCACAGGAAAGCCGGAACCGGAACACCTGAGATTAGAATACGAACTCTGGTCGGAAAAAGTGCAACTAGGTCGATATATTTTGAATTTAGAAATCCATCATTGAGTTTTGCTCTTACAGTAATTAATCAGTTTCTGAGTCACAGCATCTTGAGCGGCTGCGGCATCATTCGCCTGCTGTCCAGCTTTGATAATATCTGCTTGAGCTTTTCGGATTTGCTCTCGACCTTCTATACTTGTAGAAGCACGATTTCCTGCCTCAAGAGCTTTGCCTATGTCTCCAATTGCTTGACCCATTTGCCGGAACGATTTAACTGACTGACTCTGAAATTCTTTGAGGTTGGTGTCTGTCAGTGACACAGACTCTAATTCTTTCGATGTCTGGTTTAAGTCTTTAGCTAAGTTCTTGGTAGTCCCTGTATCGTTGCTGTCTTTTTTAGTTTCAATCAGTGCGTTGCCTTTAGTGACAATTTCTGTCAATTTAGTACATTCGACAACTCGGTTGTCTTTTTGGCAACTAACAGTTAACAAACAGCAAGCAGCAACGAGCGGAATGATGGCAATTTGTTTTGGTAAAAAGTACATTAATCCTCACTACGTCCCTATTTAGGAACTATGGTAAAAAACAGCAATAACCTACAGAAAGGTAACATTTGGGGATATCTTACCCTACTTTTGCCTATTTCCTTAACGGCGGTTGCCAGTTTTGAGTCGGGAGGGATGTTTTGGACGATCGCCACCGCCGCGGGTATGGGCTGGGCTTACAAGCTCTACCAGCAGCAACAAAAACATAAACTCGCTCATTTAGACTCAGTTTTCTACCGATTAATCAAGGAAAATCAAGGGCGAGTCACTGCTTTGGATTTGGCGATGAATGCCAAACTCCCTGGAGCCAAAGTTCAAGAGTATCTAGACGAGCGCGCCTCTGAGTTTGGAGCAGATTTTGAAGTGACTGAGCAAGGCGGAATCTTGTATTATTTCCAAATAGCTCCTACTGGGAATCTAGCCGAAACAATTCCTGGGGAAATCGGAGAAATTCCTGTCAAAGCAGCAGAAACAAATCCGCAAAAAGTCTCAATTAAAAGTCCTGATTTATTCCCAATTTCCCCCAAAAAAGCCACTACCAATCCCAAAATATCTTTTACCCAGACGGAACTATCCCGCAGATTCAAAGTTCACGCTAGCACCATCGGTAAGTGGAAACTTAAGCCAGAGTTTCCCCAGTGGAGCAGCGAAAAAGACCCAGAGGCGATCGCCTGGGAATATTCTATCAAAAATAAGCGCTTTTCTCCCAAAGATTAAGACCAGAAGGTATCATATTATTTGTACTTCTCTTTTTTCCTAGCTCCTATGTCACAACCAACCTTGCGAGTAGTCGCACGCCTCGTCGCCTTTCCCGAAAAAGTAGCCGAACTTAAATCCCTGTTACTGAGCATTATGGAGCCAACTCGCCAAGAACCGGGCTGCATCAAATACGAACTGCTGCAAAATCAGGCAGACCCCACCGATTTTACCTTTGTTGAAGAGTGGGAAAGCTCCGATTTACTGGAACTACATCTGGCTTCAAATCACATTCAAGAGGCTGTCATGAAATTAGAAGGTTTAGCAGTTGCACCGCCAGATATCCGTCGCTATGAATTGCTAGCTTGAGCGACTGTTGAAATCTAATTTATTCCTGTTAGTAACCCATTTTTTTCCTCCTACTTCCCCTGGAGCCGGGGAAGAGTATAGTTGAATTTACCTGGTCTTAAAAAGATGACAACACCAACCATAAAACAATTATTTACTTACCCCATTAAAGGTCTGACACCGCAACCAATGTCAGAGTTTGACTTAACATCAGGACACGGCATTAAGGGCGATCGAGCTTTTGCCTTAATCTTTGCAGATTATATTGAAACTGAAAAAAACCTCACCGAAAATTTGCCGTGGATGAGTAAAAAACATTTTGCTGTCCAAAACGATTGGCCGGCTTTAGCAGCCCTATCCTGTGAGTATGAACCCGAAACAGCAGTTTTAACAGTTAAGCATCAAGGAGTTGAAGTATTAACAGCAGCTACAAATACAGCAACGGGGCGCGATCGCATTAGCAGCTTTTTTACCGAATATCTAGCCACCATTGAACCCACAAAGGAAGCCAGACACCCGCAACGCTCACCTTTGTATTTAGCAGGAAATAGCAGTGGCGAAACTCGCTATCCTGACAGAGAACCCGTACATATTTCTTTACTCAGTCAAGCAACACTAGACCAATTAACAGCAAGGGCAGGTAGCCACATTGATGTAGGCCGATTTCGCCCGAATATTGTCTTAGAAGGTATGGCACCTTGGTCAGAATTTGAGTTAATCGGTCAACAGTTTCAACTAGGTAACGCACTAATTGAAGTTACAGCACGAATCGGTCGCTGTGTCAATATAGAAGTGAATCCAGAAACGGGCGATCGGGATATAGCGTTACTCAGTTTACTGCAACAAGAATTCGGTCACGCACAAACTGGTGTGTTAGCCAAAGTGATTAACAGCGGTCATGTTAAACTCGCCGATATTTTGACTGCTGTTTAGTGAATGTGGTGCTATGAAATTACCTTCAGAATTGTTGAGTTTGAATTCTTGCTGGAGGGTGTGCATGAGTATTGATTCAACATTCTAAACGACTCGATTGACGATCGTCCAAACATCGCCGTCCGATCGCACATAAGGAACAGAAATACTTTTAAAACCTGTAATAAAAGGCTTGTAATATACCTGCCAATAAGTAGGGCTGATTTGGTCGGCGATCGCCTTAAGCCCTTTCACCTCCTGCGCCAATTCCGCAGCCAATTCATTAATGCGTTCAGCATGAGTGCGAGCGAGATTTCTACCCTCTGCCACTTGCTGTTCCATCGGACTTAATTTTCGCACCTGAACCGAGTGGTTTTCCATGTGACTCAATTGAGAAGACAAAGCGGCGATCGCATCATCTATCCCCTTGATTTCTGCCGACACTTGTGCTGTTTCCCTCGCGTGACGGCGGTAAGCATCGGCGATAGCTTGAGGGGAATCACCTACTGGGGCGATCGCGGCAATACTAATCTGCTGGCGCTCCCGTCGTAGCGTTTCAATTTGAGAGCAAATTGCCTCTATGTCTGCCTGAAGTTTATCCACCTAACTACCATATTTTTTGAGTATTTTAGCATTTTAACCTAAGCCAGAGCAAGACTGGATATCAGGTACCAGATTGATTGAAGCAGTCCGATACCTAGATATTTTCTGGTTTTACGTTGGCGCTCAAAAAGACGAGGGAGGGTGGAGGTAAAAACTAAAAATTACCCAACAGCAACAATACTTCTGTGCAAAATACGTTCGATCGCATCCTCCACCACCTTATCCGGTGTCGAAGCACCAGAAGTCACACCCACCACAATCTTACCCTCCGGCAACCAGCCTTCAGCGATCGCTAAATCAGCCCCCAAAGGCTTGTGTTCGATCCGATTGCCTGGTAGAATGCGTTCTGCAGAATCAATGTGATAAGACGGAATAGTGCGATCGACCGCAATTTCCTGCAAGTGAGTCGTATTAGAAGAATTAAAACCCCCAATGACCACCATCAAATCCAACTTTTCCTCAACCAAACTCAACATAGCATCTTGGCGTTCTTGAGTAGCATCACAAATAGTATTAAAACTCAAAAAATGGTCGTTCAACTTATCCGGCCCAAACTTACGCATCATAGTCTTTTCAAACAACTTACCAATCTGCTCCGTCTCTGTTTTGAGCATAGTAGTTTGGTTAGCAATACCAACCCGTTCTAAATCCACATCCGGGTCAAAACCAGCCGAATAAGCCTTGCTAAACTTCGCCAAAAACTCATGGCGATCGCCACCATTAATGATATAATCGCTGACATATTCAGCTTGCTCCAAATTCAGCACAATCAAATATTTATCAGCAAAAGAACTCGTAGCCACAGTTTCTTCATGCTTGTACTGACCGTGAATAATCGAAGTATAATCCTTCTTTTTGTGCTTTTCAACAGTATTCCAAACCTTAGAAACCCAAGGACAAGTTGTATCAACAATCTTGCAGCCCTTATCATTGAGCAACTGCATTTCTTGAACGCTAGCCCCAAAAGCCGGTAAAATTACCACATCACCACTATCCACCACCGAAAAATCCTTTTCACCTGAATTAACAGCAATAAAACCAACTGCCATATCCCGCAAATGTTGATTCACAGAAGGATTATGAATAATCTCATTAGTAATCCAAATCCGTTCTGTAGGGAAATGTTGACGAGTTTCGTAAGCAATAGCTACAGCGCGTTCCACACCCCAGCAAAAACCAAAAGCCTCAGCCAACCGAATAGTGACATCGCCGCGTTCCAGCCTGTAATTATTGTCCCGAATTTCCTGAATCAGACTGCTTTGATAAGCCGTTTGCATCACCTGCGTAACCTCAGCTTCATGACCAAAACCCTTACGGTGGTAATTTTCCGACTGTTGTAGCGATCGCTTAAAAGCTTTAGTATCCATGGTGTGTCTATTTCAAATTAAGGTTAATTACCTTTAATTTTAGAACGGGTGGGGTGCGATCGGGACGATCGGCCAATCAAAGCGAAGAAGCGATATGATATTTGTGCGATCGACACATTGAGAGGAAAGAACGAATGAACCACGAAGACGCGAAGGACGCGAAGGAAGAAGAAAGAAGAATTAGACAACTGGGCGAACAGGTAGAACAGTTAGCCTATAGAGCGATTGGAGCGGCGATTGAGGTGCATCGGCTGACGGGGCCAGGATTTTTAGAGTCAGTGTACCAGGAATCCTTAGAAATTGAATTTCGGATACGGGGGATACCTTGTCAACCTAAAAAGCCAGTAGCAATAACCTACAAAGGTTATCCAGTAGGCAAAGGTCAATTAGACTTTCTGGTTGGGGATATCCTAATTGTCGAATTAAAAGCTGTCGAAAAGCTAACTCCCATCCATGAAGCCCAAGTTATCTCCTATCTTAAAATGACCAAAAACAGCCTAGGCCTTCTGATCAACTTCAACGTTCCGATCCTCAAAGAAGGCATCAAACGAATAATTCTCACATCTTAACCCTTCCTCCTCTTCCTTCTTCGCGCTCTTCGCGTCTTCGTGGTTCGTTAAAAAAAACTTAAAAAAAAGCGCCAAAAGAGGGAAGAACGACTGAACCGCGAAGACGCGAAGGACACGAAGGAAGAAGAAAGAGACACTTGGGCGAACAAGTAGAACAGCAACGCATCATTCTCTCCTTTCAACCTTCTTCCTCCTCTTCCTTCTTCGCGCTCTTCGCGTCTTCGCGGTTCGTTAAAAAAAACTTAAAAAAAAGCGCCAAAAGAGGGAAGAACGACTGAACCGCGAAGACGCGAAGGACACGAAGGAAGAAGAAAGAGACACTTGGGCGAACAAGTAGAACAGCAACGCATCA
>NZ_JBGJZU010000046.1:0-9726 GCF_041354475.1 Microcoleus sp. | reverse complement strand
TTCTCTCCTTTCAACCCTTCTTCCTCCTCTTCCTTCTTCGCGCTCTTCGCGTCTTCGCGGTTCGTTAAAAAAAACTTAAAAAAAAGCCTAGAGACGCAGATACCTGCGTCTCTAGGCTAAAGTCGATCGAACTGAGCTAAAAAATCAGCTTCCCACCTTCTTCGGCGCAAAAGGAGAACCTGACTCAAAGGCACTAAAACCACCAGCAAAATCCTCGCCGTAGGCTTCTTCACCGTGTTGACCAATATCCAAACCTTGGTCTTCAGTAGAGGAAGGTACTCGCAATTCCATAAACTGTCCCAGAAGTTTCAGGATCAAAAAAGTACCAACCGCAGCAAAAACATAAGTAGCTATAACACTGAGGAATTGAATTCCCAGTAGCCCAGGATTGCCGAACAGCAGCCCATCATTTCCGGCTGAGTTAACGGCTTTAGTCGCAAACACGCCAGTCAGCAGCGCGCCCACAGTCCCGCCGAGACCGTGTACTGGGTAGGTATCCAAAGTATCATCAAATCCCAGTTTAACCCGCAAGCTAACGGCAAAGAAGCAACACACCGACGTGATAGAACCGATCATGAGCGCCCCAATGGGAAGGACGAAACCAGCAGCAGGAGTGATGCCCACCAATCCGGCCAGGAAACCACTAGCAATGCCCACTGCTGTGGGTTTGCCTCGGAGTACCCATTCCAAAATTGTCCAAGTTAAGCCGCCTGCTGCTGTAGAAATCATCGTGGTGACAAAAGCTACAGTTGCCAAGGAGCCAGAACCCAGAGCACTACCGCCGTTGAAGCCAAACCATCCGAACCACAGCATTCCAATGCCCAGCAACACGTAGGGGACGTTGTGAGGGGTGTGGGGTTTGTTCAAATGGTCTTTGCGAGGTCCAATTACCCAAGCTGCGACTACGGCAGACACGCCGGAACTGATGTGTACTACGGTGCCTCCGGCAAAGTCGAGGGAGCCGATCGCCCCCAGCCAGCCTCTACCCCAAACCCAGTGGGCTAAGGGAGAGTAGATGAAGGTGGACCACAGTAGTACGAACCAGAAATAGGTTTTAAAGGTGACTCGTTCGACGATCGCCCCAGAAATCAATGCTGGAGTGATGATGGCGAACATCATCTGATAAACCATGAATACTTGGTGAGGAATTGTCGGTGCGTAGCCGACGGGATCGATTTTGTCGGCTGTGACACCGTTCAAAAACATCCAGTCTAAGCCCCCGATGAAGCTTTCGAGTCCTGTGCCAAATTCCGGGGCTTTGATGGATACATCAAAGGCTAAGCTGTAACCCCACAGCGTCCAGGTGACACCGATCATTCCCATCATCACCAAACTCATCATCATGGTGTTGAGGACGTTGCGCGATCGCACCAGTCCTCCATAGAAAAATGCTAGTCCAGGTGTCATGAACAGCACCATTGCTGAGGAAACTAGCATCCAAGCTGTATCGCCAGTGTCGATCGGGTTTGGTGCAGCAACCGCAGCAGCAGGGGCAGTGTCTTGAGCTAAGGCATTATTCATCAGTGGCCCGCTCAACAGCCACATTGCAATTAGTCCGATCTTTAAACTTTTTTTGAACACGTTAGTGTTACCTCTAATACTCAGTAATTTGCAGAGTTGACCGAGCCGATTTTAGATGTGAGGATGTTAGATGCAATAGTTATTTGGTTTTAAGATCCTGTATGACTGGAACAAATCTTAAATAGATAATTCCCGCTCCTCAATTTTTCAACTGCTGATAGGCAGACTCATCTAAAACCGTCAATCTGTCGCCCCAAATTTAGTGACTTTTGGATTGCACCATTTGTGACCTAGGTTTTTCTGTATCTAGATATACTAAATTTTCTCGTCTTAGATTTTCTTAATCATAAATCAATACGGGATGCGGGAAACTCAGAGACTTCAGTCCTTCCTAGGGAAGCGGCGCGAGGGACTTTAGTCCCCGTGTTCTTTCTTTCTTTCTTTCTTTCTTTCTTTCTTTCTTTCTAAATATTTTGTCGATCAAGCTTGAGATATCTACTATAATCACTAAAAGTAGACAAATTAACCAATATTCAGGAAAATAGAGGTGACCAAAACCCAAAAAACAATGGGAGTTCAGCAAGTATTACTGTCTCCAAACAAAGAGGTTAAAGCATTGTTGGAGTATCTCTGCCAACAATCAGGTAAACTGTACAACAGTGGGGTTTATTTAGCTCGTCAAACTTTTTTTAAGACCGGAAAACTGTTGACGGGAAAATTCGACTTATCTTTTGAATCGTCAGTTGCCAAATCAATGGTTGCTAAGTCGTTGCCATCAACACCAATGCAGCAAACATTGATGTCAGTCACAGAAGCCTTCAAATCTTTTAAAGAATTAAGAGACTTGTACATCAAAGGTCAATTGCATTTTAAGCCCAAGCCACCGGGATACCTGACAGGTTCTAAGTTGTTCAAAGTAGCTTATCCTAATTCTGGAGGTTTAAGACCGAAACTTGTTGGCAATCAGTTAAGATTCTCCTTGGGCTTAACCGTGAGGCGATGGTTTGGAATTCCTGAATTCTTTCTACCTATGCCGTCAAATCTTGATTTTTCCAACGTGAAAGAGTTTACGATTCTCCCTAAAAATGGTGCTTTTTACCTGGAAATGTCCTACGAGGTTGAAAAAGAACAACACAATCTGGACATAGGTCAAGCATTATCAATTGACTTGGGAACTGCTGATAATTTAGCAGCTTGTGTCGATACACTAGGAAATTCCTTCTTAATTGATTCTCGTGGAATGAAAGCGATGAATCAATTGTGGAACAAAAAAGTAGCAACTAGAAAAGAAGGAAAGCCAGAAGGTTATTGGGATAATTGGCTAGACAGTGTGACTCGCAAACGTAATCACCAAATGCGTGATGGTATCAATAAGGCTGCCAAGTTGATTGCCAACCATTGCCTTAAATCCGGAATTGGTACACTGATAGTTGGGTGGAATGAAGGTTTTAAGTTTAATAGTAATCTCGGTAAAGCGAACAATCAAAAGTTTGTTCAAATGCCTTTAGGTAAGCTGAAAAATAGGTTAAAAGAACTATGTGATTTGCACGGTATCAGGTTTGTTGAAACTGAAGAAGCGTATACATCGAAAGCTAGTTTTTTAGATGGAGACTCCCTACCCAAATATGGTGAAAAACCATCTGGGTGGAAAGCATCTGGAAAGCGGATTAAACGTGGCTTGTATCAGTCAGCTAATGGCAGGGTGGTAAATGCAGACTTAAATGGCGCTGCCAACATTCTGAGAAAAGTAGCGAGTAGGCTAGGCGTAGACCTCAGCCGACTTGGTAGACGTTGCTTGACGAACGTAGCGAGAGTTAGACTTTGGGTATTACCCAAGCCTACTTTGTCCGCAGAATCTCAGCGTATGAAAGACCTGAGAGTGTCAACCACTGGTACTTGACTCATGAGTAACCTATATTCGTGTTTCTAGTAATTAGAGTGACATACTCCCACGTCAAGCCGAGTACAGCTATGACGTGGGCATCTTTGCAGCCCTACTAAGGGTATACAAAATTTCCTTTTTAGCTAATTTTTTAATTGGATCTGACCAAAAAGTTGCAATGCCGATCGCCATACTAAATAACCTCGATCGTTGAGGTGGAGCCCATCTGTGCTGAGTTCGGTTAATAGGTTGCCGTCGGCATCTGTAAACATGGGGTGCAAATCCAAATACAAGACATTTTCCGAAATTGCAATTTCTTTCAATCGCCGATTGATTTCCCGAATCCGATGATTAGAAATAGCTAACAGCCGATCGCGATTTTCCCAAGTAGCTTGTTCCCCGCTATGGGGCAAAATCGATTGCACCACCACTTGTGCCTTGGGATGAGCCCACCGCAAGTCGCGAATAATCTGTCGCTGGTTGTCCAAAATCCCTTCATCCGTCGCCCCCCGCAGCAAATCGTTAATCCCGATCATCACAAACACGGTATCCGGTTGAGTGCGATCGAACAACTGTAACCGCTTCAGCAAACCCACGGAAGTTTCTCCCGAAATTCCCTGATTAAGCCAAGTTCGATCGATGGGCAACAGCTTCGTCGGAAACCACATACTCAAAGAATCCCCAGCCAAAACACTCAGCCTGGAGGGTCGATTTACTGCCGCCGCCTCAGCTTCCCTCCCTAATTGTGTTACCCACTGCTGGTAAGTCCACTTATGTCGCTGTCCCACCATCGGCTGATCGGAGACAGATTTGAGAGGATTTTGCTGGCGCATTTGTTGGTCAACCCTAGCAGCACTAACGGCTGCACTGGCTGGGGAGCTTTCTGACAAGTTTTGTCCCCCCAGCATAAGTTGAGCTACAGTGACTATAAGTATCCCATTTGTCAACAGAGATAGCCAAGCCCAAAAGGGAACTCTTTTAGATCGTTCCCTTGCGAATATGAGCCGTTGACTCTTCCGTCCGCTAAATCCTCCAAACTTCTCCATAAACTCAGGCGATTTGCAGGCACCACAACAAATAATTGGCACGCATTACTGCATCAAAGTTTACCGCTCCAGTTTCGCCTCAATTCTTTTGAGAATCAAGCACTGTAATGTGTTTGGCAAGGGCGGCGATGCAGAAATTGGCTTTTGCCGACCACTCTACCACAAAAAATCTACCCGCCAAAGTTTATGAGTTAGTCGTGGAGGCAAAATCCCAGGAGGTGTTCAATCCAAAAGCAATGACAATAGGAGATCGCGATTGTGTTAGAGTTTCATCTCCTTGCTGGTGTTGCTGCCAAAGTCGGCTTCCTTCACAAATCCGCTGTAGGCTTCCATACCGTGTTCTCCGATATCCAAACCTTCAGTCTCCTCTACAGCACTGACTCGGATGCCCAGCAAAACCTTGAGTGCATACCAAAAAATCGTACTCAGCAGCACGGTCATCCCGCCTACAGAAATAATCCCGATCAACTGTGGTATTAGTTGATCGAAACCTCCCCCTACCAGCAATCCTGCTTTCGGCCCTGCGGTATAAATGCCAGTTGTCGGGCCATCGGCAAATAAGCCTACTGCCAGAGTTCCCCAAATCCCGCAGACTAGGTGAACCGAGGTTGCCCCTACAGGGTCGTCAATTTTCAAGTTGTCAAAGAATGTTACGGCAAAAACTACCAAAATGCCGGCGATCGTGCCGATAATGGCAGCATTGGGTATGTTGATGTAAGCGCAACCAGCAGTAATTCCGACTAACCCAGCCAGGATGCCATTAATCACCATCGAAAGGTCTGGTTTGCCCAGATACAACCAAGCGGTGATGGTAGCCGCAACTCCCCCGAAGGCTGCTGCGGTGTTAGTGGTGATGGCAATATGGGCGATCGCATTAGCATCCACTGCCATTGTCGAACCGGGATTGAACCCGAACCAACCCAACCACAGAATCAAACAACCCAAGGTAGCAATGCTCATATTGTGTCCCGGCATCGCCACAGTATCACCGTTACGGTACTTACCAATCCGCGGGCCCAAAAATGCTGCTCCCATCAAAGCGGCCCAACCGCCTACAGAGTGAATCGCTGTCGAACCTGAAAAATCGTAGAAACCGGCTTTTGCCAGCCAGCCACCGCCCCAAATCCAATGTCCGGTAATCGGGTAAGCAATCCCTACTAACAACAAACTGAACACTAAAAAATCAAGGAATCTAATTCGCTCTGCAACGGCTCCAGAAACGATCGTGGCAGTAGTTCCGGCAAAAACTAATTGGAAAAAGAATTTGGCATTCAGAGGTACTCCCGTCCAATTTAACGAGCTGAAAATACCTTTGTAAGCCTCTCCGGTGGCGGGGCTGTTATCAGTTATATTCCACAAGAAAAATCCACCACTGGTGCCGATAAAACCATTGCCATCACTGAACATTAAAGCAAAGCCGACCGCCCAATAGGCAATGGTAGAAAGCGCAAAAACAATCAAGTTTTTTGCGAGGACATTAACCGCATTTTTCTGGCGACAAAATCCAGTTTCTAACATGGCAAAACCGGCGTTCATAAAGAACACTAGCATCCCTGTTACCATCACCCACATGGTGTCCATACCCACCTTCAGGGTTGCCAATTGTTCGTCAGTGCTCGGTTTGGGGGGCGTTTGGGCTACTGCTGCATATCCCCATACTAAACAGATGATTGCAGCTAAAGGTATACAAGCTTGCCAACTGGGACTGAGCCTGCGGATGGCTAATTGCATTTTTGAGAAAGTGGGTACTTGCTCCCACAATTTGGCTCCGTTTTTTGGCAGATATTTTGGCTTGATTTTTTTCCAGTTGGTCTGTTTCCGACTATTTGTTTTCACTGTTGATTTTCTCCAGACTAATCGCAACAACAATAATTTAAAAAAATCTCAACCTTACTCCAAAATTGAGAGATTATTGCTTCAGATTGAGATAGTTATGATACCCTAATTCTTCGAGTTGATGTTGTTTTTCCATTACGGATTCGGACAAGCTTCGACGATATTGTTGGACTCGCTCTAGCAATTCTGGCTGGTAAACTGCTAAGATCTGAACTGCTAACAAGCCAGCATTTTTAGAATTGCCGATCGCCACTGTGGCTACAGGTATCCCTGCTGGCATTTGGACGATCGAGTACAAAGAATCTAATCCTTGCAGGTGACGGCTCGGCACTGGCACACCAATCACCGGCAAAGGTGTTAAAGATGCTACCATACCAGGTAGGTGGGCGGCTCCCCCCGCACCTGCAATAATCACTTTCAATCCCCGTTGGTGCGCGTTTTGGGCATATTCTACCATGCGCTCAGGGGTACGGTGGGCTGAAACGATCGCCACTTCGCAAGGGATGTTGAATTCTTCGCAAACTGCGATCGCATCTTTCATAGTGGGCAAATCAGAATCGCTACCCATGATAATTCCAACTGTCGGTTGATTCATCTAGTTTTGAGATTTGAGCTTTCCGATCAATGCTAATCTAAAATCTAAAATCTAAAATCTAAAATCGGATGACTGAAGCGAAAAACTCAACTTTTTTCCCTACAAATATTCTCAATGCGAGGCTCCCCGGTTGTAAGGAATTGCAGATGCTGGCTGTGGATGAAACTGGCATCATTCAAGAAGTTTGCCCGATGGACAAAGTGTTTAAACGGGTTTCTCCCCCAAATTTACAAGTCATCGATGCAGCAGGTGACTGGGTTTCTTTGGGCGGAGTTGACTTGCAGATTAACGGTGCCCTCGGTTTGGCTTTCCCGGATCTAGAAACCAAGCATAGGGAATTTTTGCCCGAAATTTGTCAATTTTTATGGAATCAGGGAGTCGATGCTTTTTTGCCGACTTTGGTGACAACTTCACTAGATAAATTTAGACGATCGCTCTCGACTATTGCTGATTTTATACGCACTACAAAAAATACTACTTCCCCAACCAATCAAGTCAAAACAGCCTCAATCATCGGCGTTCACCTCGAAGGGCCTTTTCTTAATCCCCACAAGCGAGGTGCTCACCCCTCAGAATTTCTTTTGCCACTAACCATAGAAAATGTCAAGTTAGTTTTAGGAGATTGTGCTGATATTGTCAAAATAATTACTTTAGCACCAGAGTTAGATAGCACTGGGGAAGTAATTTCTTATTTACAAAGTTTGGGAATTACAGTTAGTCTCGGACACTCTCAAGCGACAGCAGAACAAGCCCAACAAGCTTTTGTACGGGGTTCTTCCATGGTAACTCACGCCTTTAATGCGATGCCGAGTTTGCACCATCGAGAACCGGGTTTGTTGGGGGCAGCCATTGTTACTCCGGGTGTTAAGTGCGGTTTAATTGCTGACGGCAAGCACGTTTCTCCGACAATGATTGATTTTTTACTGCGCGCTGGTAGATACGAAACAGGTGTTTTTTTAGTTAGCGATGCTTTAGCTCCTTTGGGTTTACCAGATGGTGTTTATCCTTGGGATTCTCGTCAAATAGAGGTGAGAAAAGGTACTGCTTGGGTAAGATTAGATTATCACTCACCACTCGAATCGGCTACTTTGGCTGGTACAACACTACCACTTTTGGGGGGAGTTCAAAATTTGGTGAAGTGGGGAATTTGTGATGTGGCAAGCGCCATCGCCCTAGCAACGGAATCTCCTAGAAATGCGATCGGACTTTCAGGAATCATTGGCTTGCCCGCCACTCAATTGTTACGCTGGCATTTGGATGAACCGACAAAGGAATTAACTTGGCATCGCTTGTTTTAAACGAAGATGGAAGATGGAAGATAGTCCTTCAACTAGGTACGCGCCTACCGCAGCGTAGCCGGAGGGCAGGAACCACATTTACTGAAGAAGTAACAAAGGAAGAAAAAAAATTCAACTTGGGAAATTTACCAATGCCCAATCTTTTTCGGGCAAATTCCAAATTACGACCCTCAAGCATTATAATACCTAACTGTTGGCAATAACTCAGCAGCAGGCAGACTAATGAATTTGGCAAACGACAAGGATATTGTCAAACAGTATTTTAACTCCACGGGATTCGATCGCTGGCAACGGATTTACGGCGATGGCAAAGTCAATAAAGTGCAGCTAGATATTCGCACCGGGCACCAGCAAACAGTAGATACAGTCATCCAATGGCTGCAAGCTGACGGCAATTTGCGCGGGCTGTCAGTGTGCGATGCCGGCTGTGGCGTTGGCTCTCTCAGCATTCCTCTGGCTGAGGCTGGGGCAATTGTTTCTGCTAGCGATATCTCTGAAAAGATGGTAGCAGAAGCCTACGATCGAGCTACAGCAGCTCCGGGCAAGCTCTACAACGTCTCCTTTACAGCCCAAGATTTAGAAGCATTGAGTGGCAAATTTCACACGGTGATTTGTCTCGACGTGCTAATCCACTATCCTCAGAGTAAGGCTGCGTCCATGATTGCTCACCTCAGTTCGATCGCCCAATCCCGACTAATTCTGAGTTTTGCCCCCAAAACTTTAGCACTCACCGTGCTCAAAAAAATTGGTGAATTTTTCCCCGGTCCTAGCAAAACAACTCGCGCTTATCAGCACCGGGAAGCTGATATCATCAAAATCCTAGAAAACAATGGTTTTGTGGTGAACAGAACAGCCATGACTAGCACGAGCTTTTATTATTCTAGATTGCTGGAAGCTGTACGGAAATAGGGTAAAAATATCAGCAAATTCTCAGGCAAATTTAGATAATAGCAAATCCGGTTCAGTCATCCCCTCGATCGTGTTGCAAAAGTGCGTCGCTGTTCTAATCTTTGTATTCTTGGCGAGAATTGTTTCTAGCGACGCACCCGACAAGGGCTAAGCGGGATTTATAGCCAACAAATTTTTGGGTTGGTTCTCAACGGTCATCACCAATACACCATTAATTTTATTCGGGTCGATCGCACTTACGATCGCATTAACCCACAGATTGACCTTCTGCGGTTCCCCGTGCAAAGGCAATAAAATGCGATCGCAGTAATACAGTTTTCTATCTCGATCGCCTTCGGGTGACAAAGCAGCATTTAACCATTGACTAAAATTCTCATTCTCGATTTTAATTAAATCACCCAAAAATACACCCTCTACGACTTCTCCCTCGTTAGCACCTAGCAATTGTTTAGCCCGATCGTTAGCAGTAATTATGTTACCTTGGGCATCTGTGGAGATTACACCATGCGGGAGCGATCGCTACGCCTCTAATCGCCAATTAATTGGACAAACGTGGACTCAGCATACAAAAGAAAACCTTGGCACCTCAAAAGTGGTCATTCTTTTTGGCATACCTGCTGGCATCACAGGATAGAGGCT
>NZ_JBGJZU010000045.1:0-52248 GCF_041354475.1 Microcoleus sp. | reverse complement strand
GATGGGGGAAGGGGGACGAAAGATCGGACTCTTATCCCCCCCTTCTTAAGGGGGGCTAGGGGGGATCTAGATTTAATAGTCAAACAGCAGTCTGTGGCTACCTTTGACCTTAAGTTGACACCAATGCTACCCCCCCAACCCCCCCCGAACTCGCGGGGGGGCTTTGAACTACATCTGTAAGAACTTTATGAAAATGGTATAATATAGCCTTTCTCAGTTAGGTGGGTAATGGGTAATGGTTGCAAACTACAAACTGCTAAAAATGACTTGTAAATTAATGATTAATGACCAATTACCAATTACCCATTACCTAAGATTTAGGCAGTGTCTCATACCAATTTTAAAAAAGAATGCAACAGTAGTCTTCTCCCTCCCCTTTGTAAGGGGGGGTTAGGGCAGGGCTGTTTCATTCTCAAACAAATCATCGTTTTGTAGGGGTAGTGGATGGTGCGTGCCTACCCTCCTCATCCACGATTTTGTAGTTGTTTCAGGCATCAGGGCAACCACGGGGGGATTGCCCCTACAAGAGAATGAAACAGCCCTGGGGGTTAGGGGGGGTCAAAGATTGTTGCAGGATTTTAGAGAAATGGTATAAGTCTTGGTTTAGTTATTTTAACCAAATTCATGATGAGGCAAAAATGAACTGTTTTGATGAACCAATGTTGGGAGAAGAGAGTGTTAAATACTGCATCAATCCTAGGTGCAAACATCGTCAAAACCCTGATGGCTTGGATAATTGTCTTGCTTGCAACACCTCATTGTTAATCAACAATCGCTATCGAGCGGTGAGAAAGCTACAACATGGAAGCGATAGCACCGAAATTTTTGAATTACAAGACTTGGAAGATGGCGAGTATGGTTGCTATATTCCCAAAATTTTGAAAGTGCTAACCCACAATAGCGATCCCAATGTAATTCGCTTGTTTCAGGAAGAAGAAATGATATTACGGTATCTGAAATCTCTGGCAGTACCTCAAGTTTTTCCGGGAGCGTACTTTACTTTTGAAACCAGTAATGGTAATAATCTCCACTGTTTAGCAATGGAGCAAATAGAAGGCAAAAATCTCGAACAATGGCTGAAACAAAACGGGACAATTTCTGAAGAACGAGGGATCGATTGGCTGAGACAAAGCGCTAAAATTTTAGAATCAGTTCACAGAAAAGGTTTTTTCCACCGAGACATTAAACCGAGTAATATTATGTGCCGTCCTGACGGTAGTCTAGTATTGATTGACTTTGGTACTGCCCGCCAAATAAATTCTGATACCTATATCGATAAATATGAAAATAGAGAGACTACGCTGATTTTCTCATTAGGTTATACAGCTCCAGAACAAGAAAATGGCGCTGCAATTCCCAAATCTGACTTGTTTGCTTTGGGGCGGACTTTTGTATATTTACTAACTGGGTATTGCCCAGATAATTTAGCGACAACAGCAACAGGAAAGTTAATCTGGCGAGACTTAGCAACACAAATTTCAGTAAAGTTTGCCGATTTAATAGATGAGATGATGGCCGTTGAATCTCACCGTCGCCCCCAAAATCCCAGCACGGTTTTGCAGCGTTTAGCTGAAATTGAGTGCTGTCATTTAACTGTTGCTAATTTCTTTGGTCAAGGTGGAAGTAAACTTAATTTTTTTAAGCGTTATATTAGATGGACTCGGATTAATTATCGTCTGGCTTCCCTAGGGCTAGGTGTATCGCTATCTTTTGCAATTATCGTTTTTAACTTATTTGCTCCTCAGTGGGCTGTTTCTTTGAATAATTGCGCTCATGATAATTATACAGCCGATAGGTTAGGAGATGCTCAGTTTTATCTAAATTTAGCACTTTTTTTAGAACCGAACTTGGGGGAAGCTCATTATATTCAAGGCTTGATTTTTGAAACAAATAGGGACTTTGATTCAGCGCGAAATAGCTATAAAAAATCTCTCAAAGATTTGCCTGAAAAATCCCTGAATAATTTAGCAAGGTTGGATATTTTGGAGAAACAATATTCGGCTGCTATTCCCCGATTGCAAACAGGATTGCAACTTGTTAAAGAAGTGGACTTAAAGTCCATTTTGCACAAGAATATGGGCTGGGCTTTGTTGGAATTGGGGGATTATGAACAAGCGGAAATACAACTAAATGCCGCGATCGCACTTTTGGGCGATCGGGCTGCTGCGTACTGTCTGTTGGGGCGGGTGCGAGAAGCTAAACAAGATAACAGCGGCGCATTAAGGGCTTGGCGCAACTGTCTGAGATATGCTCCCAAGGAAAAATATCAACCCGAAGTGGAAAATTGGCTGATTGAAACGAAAAAGCGCTTGGAAGTTCAGGGAATTGATGGGGTGACAATTACCCAAAAACCTTGAGAGACAAAGATTTGTATGGATCGGTCCTGGACGCACAGGAGACCAAAAACCCGGTTTCTGCCTGAATATTTGTCGAAAAAACCGACGATTTTTGGAAGAAACCGGGTTTTTTGCGTCCAGGAATATGGATTATAGACGGAAAAATCAGGGCGATAGGCTCATCTTTGCATAAAAAACTCCAAACACTCCCGATAAATAAACAGAGGGAAGCAAAACCTCAAGCTTGTTTACCCCTGTTGAAGTAGGAGTCAATTATGCAAAGGCCATTTACCGTCTTAGAAACAGCCTTGATTTCGCTGTTAGTTGCCAATTCGATCGGCACTATCTACTTAGAGCCGAAAACGAGCGCTGCTTTGGCCGCACCGGGCGATCGACTTCTCATCCCCACCACAGCCCAATGCGAATGTCCGAAAACTCCACCAGGCAAATAACAGCAATCGATCGCATAATTCTTGATTGCTGGAGCGATATACAAATAGCAGCGGAAAAAGGCGCTGCTATCCACCCGAAAATCTACTATAAATTAGGAACCCGAAACTCATGGCTACCACCCTTGCTTTTATTGCCCACTGTCTGGAACAACGCGGCCGGAAATACAATTTCGATGCTGATAAATGTCGGATTATTACTGGTGTCAAAGCTGAAAATATCGATGATTTTGGCATCTGCATCCAGCTTAGCGAAAATGGCGAATTTCTGCAATTTGTTGCGCCACAATTGCTGGCGGTGAAAGATTGCCTTCATAAGGGTGTCCTGTTTCAAACTATGCTAGCTATTAGTTGGGAAGTCAAGATGCTGCGGTTTGAATATGACCCTACAGATGGCGAAGTTCGCGCTTCTATTGAGTTGCCGATCGAGGATTCTCAGTTAACGGAACGTTTGTTTAATCGGTGTTTGAGTGGTTTGATTGAGTTGGTAGACTCGATCGCCATGCCTAGATTAAATGCAGTGTTAGCCACGGGAGTCGATCCGGGGCCCAAAAGCTTAGCCGCACATTGGTTAGATGGGATGCCAGATGAATTGTTGAATTTGCTGGGAGAGGCGATCGCCCATCGCCGGCAACACGATACTTAGGGCTTGTTTTCTGCCATTTCCCGTTAAATTCGATCCCCCTAAATCCCCCTTAAGAAGGGGGACTTTGAAGAAGTCTCAACCCCTTGAAAAGGCGGACTTTAAGACTCTTGCTCCCCCCTTTTTAAGGGGGGCTGGGGGGGATCTCTTTTGACTAAGGACAACTGTCAACTTTCAACTATGAGGGCGATCGCGGGGGCATCGCCCCTACCAACTGTCAACTACTGAGGATTGTGAAAAATGGCTAATTCGATCGCACTTCGCCGCCCACCTGTTAGCGCCCATTCTGAGGGCGTGAGACTGTCAGAAAATGAATTTTGGGGTAAAAAGTTGTTGCGGGCGATCGACTCCCAGCAGCTCAAAATCGCGGAACAGACGGCATTTTGGGGAACTATGGCCGCAGCGGCGATCGCGGCGGTTTCCCAACAGACAATGGTTGCAATTCCCCTATCTTTGTGCTGCGGGTTGAGTGTAATTAACCGCCGCCGTTTTGAGGAAGTTTTGCAGCAGCGTTTGGCGGCTGCGACAGCAGAAATAGCGGCGGTTAGCACAAGGGAAAATCGGCTGGATGCGATCGCGATCGGTTCGATTCAGGAACGAATTTTGACTTTGGAGAAAGCACAGTTGCAGGGGCAAATTACGCAATTGCAACAGTGGGTAACTGATTTGGACGATCGCGCGGATGAATTGGGCGATCGAACTCAGAAACTCGATGAAATGCAGCAGCAACTAGCCGCACTCAAACGGTTAACATCCGTACCGGCAAAAACAGGTCGCGGGCGAGTTGCCATATTTATTGATGGCGCTAACCTGTTTTATGCGATCGGGGAATTGGGAATCAGAATTGATTATACCAAATTCCTCAAATATTTAGTAGGAGACGATACTTTATTTCGGGCTATTTACTATACTGGAGTAGAAGCTGCGGATGAGAAACAGCGGGGCTTTTTGTTGTGGATGCGGCATCACGGGTTCCGGGTAGTGTCTAAGCCGGTGTTGCAGCGGCCGGATGGATCTAAAAAAGCTAATTTGGATGTAGAGATGGCGATGGATATTGTTAGTTTAGCTGGGCAATACGACACGGTTGTTTTGGTGGGTGGGGATGGAGATTTGGCTTGTGCGCTGGGTAAGGTAAGCGATTGCAGGGCTAGGGTGGAGGTGGTGAGTTTGCGATCGATGACGAGTGAGGCGTTGATTGATGTGGCGGATTCTTATGTAGATTTGGAGGAGATTAAGGGGAAGATTTGTAAGCAAGACTTATACAACGGGCATCGATAATATCGGTAGGACGAAGCCTACCGCAACTGGAAGGAAGGCCATGAGGAATTTGGGGGCGACTTGGGCGACGCGGCTTAAGAGAATGGGAAATGGATGAGATGGGAGGGTGTTCTCTTGGTATAATTGGGGGCATCCCTTTTTTTGCTCTGATTCACGCCCTTATGGATGATGCGTCGTTATGTCAACTGATCCGAGAAGCCTTGCACTCTCCTGAAAAGGCAGAAACACTAGCACTCGCGATCGATCATTTGCCGGAAATTAAGAGATATCTCGATAAAGGTTGGCAACCCTATTATGATGAAGCTCTCCCGGTGACAGAAAGGGATGTTAAGCGCAATATTAATAAGTTTCCTCAAAATTACCGCTTGAACTTGGAAACTACAGATTGTAAAAATCCTTCTGATGCTGGGAATGTCCGCAAAAAATTTATTAGCTGGGTAATGATGATTCTCAACCGAGATTGCTACGATGTCAAGCGTGGGCAAAAGAATCGACAAAGAACAGTGAGTCTGAGCGATCCAGCAGGTATCAATCAAGGAGGAACGATAGAAGATACCATAGCAGACCAACAAAATCTTAATAGCCTTGAAATTATTCTGGCTGAAGAAGAATTGCAAGAGAATCAAGAGCAACAAAAAGAACTGAAGCGTCTGATAGAATCATTAGTATGTCATCCAAACGGATACCCCCATTGTACTTGTTACGAACTGATTCAAAGACGTTTGTTGAAAACCCCACCTCAGCAATGGAGGGAAATAGAGACAGAATTGCAAATACCCTATGGAACTGTCACTGCTCATTGGAATAGAAAATGCAAACAACGTCTAGAAGAGATTTCAAAAAAGTCTAGTAGCAAGTAGGAAAAAACATCATGAAAAATATAGATAATTGTGAACTGACAATTCAACTCTCTAAGCAAGCTCACCAAGATGCTCATAAGTTTGCTTCTCAACAATCAACACCAGAAAAGGTCAAACAAGTTTATACAAATACTTTGGCAGTTTATGCTGTTCGTCATTTCTTGCAATGGCTGGGAATTGAAACTGATTTAAGCGCAGGCGACAGTTGGCATTCTGTTATCAGATGCTTTAATGATGTGGCTGATTTGGTAATTCCCGATTTGGGTAAACTGGAATGTCGTCCGGTTTTACCTGGACAAACTGCTATTTCTATACCACCCGAAGTCACTGAGGACAGAATTGCCTATATTGCCGTTCAATTTCAGGAACAATTAAACGAGGTGCAGTTGTTGGGATTTTATCCAGCAATAGATCCACAATCACCGCCTGAAACAATAGAAATTTCCCGTCTTCAACCAATAGAAACATTAATTGATTATATCGATCGCCTAGAATCAGCCCAGTTTTTCTTGCAAAGCGATGAAGAGGTAGCAATTCAAGTTAGGGAAAGATTAGTAGACCAGCCAATTTCAGAGATTGCTACTCAATTGGAGCGAATCTATCGCACCTATGACAAATACGAGCGACGGTATGCCGGCGGGGAGTTTTTAGCGAGTTATGTGCCTGCACACCCCGGTTTTGCCTTCAGAGGTGGTGCACCTGTTGTGGATAGAGAAGAGTCTGATGATTCACAACAAACTGAGTTGCAAGATTTAGCAGAAGAGTTGCTAGAAAAGTTAGATGAAATTTGGGGTGGAGAACCTGTAAATCAGCCAGTAGAGGTTTTGAGGCAATGGCTTGAGGGGATATTCAGGGAAGATTGGCAGCCCAAGGAAGCCGTTTTAACTACTGTTCTTAAAAGCGGAGAACAATCACAAGAGGTTAGTCGTGTTAAGTTGATTGAGTTAGGGAGTCATGTAGTAGCGTTGTTAGTTTCGGTTGGCCTAGACTCTGAAAATGAATTCAGTATTCATTTACGTTTGTATCCAGCGGGTCGTGCAATTCATCTGCCCGAAGGTCTACAACTAACTATTGTAGATGATGAATCAGGAGAGATTCTTTCACAAGACCAAGCCGAGGAAACAAATGACTCGATGAAAATCGAATTGGAGAAATGGAATCAGGGCGATCGCTTCAGTGTCAAAGTAGCGATCGACGATATCAGCATTACGGAATCTTTTGCAATTTAACTACAATTTATAGGTTAATACGAATGAGTAAGCTAGTTGTATTTGAGTTTTTAGAAGGTGACTTTGAACAAGGGTTTAGGGTCAATGTTTCTTTAGGGCAAGATGGTCTGAATCCTGCTGTTAAATTCAGAGCAAAGCTGAACCCAGCGACAGAAATACTCAAACAATATAAAGATTGGAAGGAAGTTTTTGTTCTGATCGATACTGGTAAAGACAAATCTCAAGCAGATCCGAATGGTAATTTGCGAGGTCGCAGTTCCCGAACAGTAAAACAATCAAAAACTAATTCTCGTCAGTCTGCCGATATCCTCGCAAAAAACCTCAATAATTGGCTGAGCGTAACAGATAAAGAAGTTCAAAAAATCAGCAGAGAGTTAGGCAGATATCTAAATAAAAGCGACGAAATTCGAGTAATTATTCAAACTGAAAACTTGGAATTGCAGCGCTTGCCTTGGCATTTGTGGGAAGTTTTTTCTAAAAATTTTCCTCGGACAGAAATTGCGGTTAGCTTGCCAGAGTTCCAAGAACCAGAAACTCATCCGCCTGCTAGCAAGGATCGAGTCAAAGTTTTAACTGTTATTGGAAATAGTCAGGATTTGGATACAGCCGCAGATCTGCGGGAAATAAATGCACTGCCGGGGGCTGATGTAACCACTATTGAACAGCCTACAAAGGAAAAATTAATTGAAAAGCTTGAGGAAGACAACTGGGACGTTCTCTTTTTTACAGGACATAGTAACACCAAAAAAGAAACTGGTTACTTGGATATTAATTCAACTGATAATAACATAACCATTGCTGACTTAAACGATGCTTTCACAAGTGCGATTAGTCGGGGTTTGAAGTTAGCAGTTTTTAACTCTTGCGATGGACTTGGATTAGCACGGCAACTGACAAACTTACACATTCCTCAAATCATTGTGATGCGAGAATCTGTAGAAGATAAGGTTGCACAAGACTTTTTGAAGCATTTTCTCAAAGCTTATTCTCGCGGGAGGTCTTTGTATGCTTCCGTCCGACAAGCCCGACAAAAGCTCGAAGAAAACTGGAACGAAAAATTTCCGGGTGCTAGTTGGTTGCCGGTAATTTGTCAAAATCCTGCTGAACTTCCTATGACGTGGTTTGAAATGCGTCAAGGATTTCGTTCTACAAGTCGCCGATCGCAGTTGCGGGATGATAACGAAGTGACTCTTTTAAATAAAGTTAAAGAATTCTGGATAGAAGGCTTACTAGAAAAGTCGCTACACGGCAGACTCCGCATAGAACTGGATTTAGAGGAGAGATTGGACGCGATCGCACATCCTTGGGGTATGGTATGGGAAACACCCGAACAACTGACAAGAAAATTAGACCCAGGAACTAGAATTATCGATGTCTTTGAACGCATGGGAATGGGGGGAGCGCTTTTAATTTTGGGCGAACCTGGATCAGGAAAAACTACCAGCTTGTTAGAATTTGCTGAGGATCGGATTGCTCATGCTGAACAAGATATAGATCTGCCAATTCCAGTAGTATTTAATTTATCTACTTGGAGAGGTGGGAGGCAAACCCTGTTTGATTGGCTAGTGGAAGAACTTTGGGGAAAATATAGGGTTTCTAAAGCTTTGAGCAAGGATTGGATTAGTCGTGAAAAATTGTTACCCCTTTTAGATGGTTTAGATGAAGTTCGCGAAGATCGGCGGGAGTCCTGCATTCAAGCAATTAATCAGTTTATTCAAATGTATGGAAAAACCGAAGTTGTTGTGTGCAGTCGTATTGCAGACTATCAGAGGCTCAAAACGCGCTTTAAATTTCAAGGAGCTATTTTTATAGACGATCTGAAAGAGCTACAAATAGAAGACTATCTTTGACAAGGCTGGCTCAGGTTTAACAGGATTAAAAACGGCATTAAAAACTGATGTAACACTCAAAGAATTAGCGAAGTCACCGTTAACTCTAAATGTGATGACATGGGCGTACTGGAATGATAGAGATTTGCCCAGAATGAACTCATGTGAAGAAAGACGAAAACATCTTTTTGACAGATATATTCAACGAATGTTTGACCGTCGTAAGAAAGAAGATGCAAAAGATCCCAATCAGGGAGGTACAGAGCAACCTTACTTAAAAGATCAGACTGAGGACTGGCTGATTTTTCTTGCATATCAGATGCAGCAAAAGTCTAAAACTATCTTTTTAATTGAGGAAATTCAAATTAATTGGTTTAAATCGGATTTACAAAGAAATATATATTCTATTCTCTACGCTTTCACAAATGGCTTCGCACTATTTTCATTAATCAACTTCTCAGTTATAATAGTCTGTTTGTTTGTTAAAGAAAGTTTAGAGTATATTAAACTTTCTCTTTGGGGAGGACTTATTGCTGGACTAATTTTAATGGCGATAACTATTGTCACGAACACCGAATCATTGTTTAGTAATAAAATCGTAGAAATTGAAATGATTGAAACTCTAAAATGGTCGTGGAAAAAATTTCTGAGAATCTTGCCTTCTAGCCTTCTATTATTGTTTATATTTCTTGAAATATTCAAATTATTTTTTAATCGGGAATGGATTACTTTTGAGCTTTGGAAAATCATGGAAAGTGGCTTGCTTGCGGGCTTTTTGCCAATTATTTTAGGGAAAGCCCTGGAGGGGCCGAATTTAAGTATAGATAAAAAAACATTTCCCAACCAAGGAATTAGACTGACAGCAATTAATTCAGCTTTACTTTCTCTGCCTTATATTTTTATTGGTGCTTTTGGGCTATTTGGAATATTTATGTGGCAAAGATTTGACTTAAGAACTAGCTTACTATCTGCGCTGATAGGTGGAATTTACACGGTATTAATGATGTATTTTATCAATGTAAAATCTGTTATTAAACACTTTTTTATACGATTTTTACTCCGCTGTTATGGATATATTCCTTGGAATTATGCTCATTTCCTTGACCACGCCACTGAGCGCATTTTTTTACAAAAGGTTGGCGGGGGCTACCTCTTCATTCATCGACTACTGCGAGATCATTTTGCCAATCGGAAGCAAAATTAAGAAAAAAAAATGAATAACTGAGCATCTACAAGAATCTTCATCGGGCAATTTTATAAATACTTTAATCTTCATCGGGCAATTTTATAAATACTTTTTATCTGAGTTAAGCGAGTAGCAAATAGTAAAGCTGCTAAAATATCATCCCGTTAAGGCTGTTGGCTTTCCCCGCCCCTACAGGTTTTTGACAATGGCGCAATAATAGCCTCAGATGAAAACATGGGGGCATTTTCATCATTTTCAGCAACTCGCATAACTGCCGCGACTCTCTTCGATATACCAGTAGCACAGTTAGCAAACCAACAGCCATGAGCCGATACTACCACCCCACGCGCTACACCAGTCGCAGCCCGCAACCCCCAGCCGCACGCACCCAAATTAATCAATCTTGGTTCAAATCCCCCCTGATTCTATCAGCAATTCTTCTAGGTTTGGGCGTAGTTGGCGCTACCCTATTTGTTGAGTTTACTACCCAGCGCATCATCCACATCCGGGCTGACGATAATTCCGATTCGGCTGAAACTTATACAGCTCAGCGGCAACAACACTGTCAAGCCAGCATTCAACATTATAAACCCGGTGATGTAGCAATTTCTATGTCTTTTGCCGATCGCCCTGTCACTACCCAAAATATCTCCATTTCTAACAGTTTATCTCTCCTGGGCCAGTGTAAAGATCCAAAACGGGCGATCGCCAACAAACACCCAGGAACCTCTTTAATTTTACTCCTCGAACGTATCCAAAACACAGTCCAAAAAGAACGCGCCCGCAAGAATCAAAAACCAGTCGTAGTAACCATCGCCATTCAAGACGACGAGCCGGGCCCAAACCAACCCAATCCGAAAGACATTCAGCGGATTAAAACCGTTGTCCATAGCATTACCGAAAACAATGGGGCGATCGCCTTCATGGTTGAAGACGAAACCCTCAAAAACCAGCTAGAGACTAATTTAACATCCGAAGGCAAGGTGCAAATTTGCGATTTCAAAGACATTTCTAACTGTGTCAGTTTAGCCTTGGAAACTTCTCGTAAACTGGGTTCTCGATAGGAGCCGAGAAACCGGGTTTTTACCAAAATACTTGGTTGTAGCCAGCAGATTCAGTCACAAACCCAGTTTCTGCCCCTCCAATGTTACCAAAGAAACCGGGTTTTTCTCAAAATACTTTGTTGCATTCCGCAGATTCATTCAAAAACCCGGTTTCTGACCCCCGTGTATAAGTCCTAAGTAACTTCCTCAAAAATTCGCATAACTCCTCACAAATTAAACGATTAAACATTGTAAGCAAAATCAAAGGAAAGACCATGAATTCAAATCAACCGCAGAATAACGATCGTAATCAAATTCAACTTCATATCTGGCAAATAGTCGATCGCTGGCGGCAATTTCCCCAAGAAGTAGTTAAACGCCTCCCCAGAGGACTACGAGCAAATATCAGCGAAAGAGTTGCCAACTCAGCAGAAACTCGGATTGCCGAAGCCCGCATTCAAGACATGAATCCCATAGTCTCCCGGCAATCTTCACCGACTACCAAACAAGCCACAAAATTTGTGGTAGTAGTAATAGGTGCGCTTACCTTCAGTGCGGGAACGCAAGTGCTAACTTCGCGTTTGGGCCCGGCTGCTTTACCTGCTGCAATGGGAGGCGGTGCATTGGCTAGTTTTTTAGTAGACGATCGCGCTACTAAAGTATTTACAAATATGCGAATTGCTCACGGTACAAAACAGGAAATTAGCGCGATCGCCCAGCAAGGACAATCTCCTGTTAATGAATTAGACGAACTGTTTTACCGCACTCAAAAGGCACTGATCCAACAAGTCGAAGGCAAAAATCTACAGAAACAGTTGGCTATCGATGCCATTTTAGCAGGAACGCTGAGTGCGGCGGAATTTTCAACAGCGCTGTGGATTGTAGTACAAATGGGCCTGCCAGGGGGGATTTTAATAGAAGCGATCGCCGCCAGTTTGCCTGTTACTATTGTTTGGTTGGCCGCTGCTTTTCAGAGCGATCGTTTTGAGTTACCAGAACAGTATGCCCGTTTAATTGAAAAGTATTTGGGCTGTGTTTTCCCCCGCGAAGGAATGCCAGAAGCGGAAGTTGAAAAACTCCTGGCTGATAAAGAAAGCCAAGAAGCATCTTTGGACTATTTAATGAAATACATTGCTGAGGGGGATAGCAATGGGCGGCTGAAGAATATGGCGATGGCGGAAGCGGACTATGATATTAGCATGGGTCGCGATCGCAAAAAAGAGTTGGAACTGGAGCGCGATCGGGCGATCGAACAGCGGTTATTTCAATCTCGCGCCGACAAAACCGAACTGGAAAACGCCTTTGTTGCGCCTGATATTGAAATGATTGGTGCACCTCACGAAATCAAGGAAAAGCAGCAAAAGGTCGATCGAATGCGGCAGCAGTGGGTGCAGCAGAAAAGCGCTGAGTTAGAAGAGATTTTAGCGCAAGATTTGAAGATAATCGCCCACCGTTACGGAACCCAAATTAAACAATGTGAGGAGGACATCATGGCGGCGCAGCAGCGTTATGACGAAGCCTACCGCAACTGGAAGGAGGGCCATGAGGACTTTGGGGGCGACTTGGGCGATGCGGCTTAAGAGAATCGGGATTGGGTGAGGTGGGGGGTGTTCTCTTGGTATAATTGAGAGCATCCCTTTTTTTACTGAACCCGATCGCCCATGCACGAACTCGATCGCCTCCTCCAAGAACTTGTATCCCAAGCCCAATCATATCCCAAAGATACCGATCCAAGAAGGCGCAAAATTATAGGATATTTGTGGGACATTATGCTTCCTAGCTCAACCCTACAAGGTCGCAAGTCAAGACCTACTGATGATGAGGCAAAACGGCGATTAGGTGGCATCAAAAAGCGGTGTCGCGACAGATATATGGCAATTTTAGAAGGTGATTTTGAGGAGGATTGGTCGGATGTTGTAGTAATTACTCAAGAAGAGATATTAAAGAACATTAATATTTTCAAGAAAGGAGTAGATTCCAAATTGTATAAAGCATGGCTGAAGTTTAGCGAAGCATCACCATCACAGCGAACTCCCGAAGTTTATTCAGAATTCAACCAACAAGTAGAAAGATTTCGCCGCAGCTTTATACAAAAACGCACAAACAAGAAAACTCAAACCTATCCGCCAGAAAAAGCTCAAAACCTAGCTCACTCCTGTGAAAATTTATGCCAAAATATTCAAAATAGCGAAGTTGATTTACAACAAACCTGGAATACTTTCTGCGATGAAGTCCAGAAACTTTATCGACCTCTCAAGTTTTGGAACTGGTTTGCTCGTTATTTACAATTCCGATTCATTGATATCATCCGCCAGCGACTCAACGTAGTTTCAGGAGATGCACCGATTGCAAATCAAGATGATGATAGTGCAAGTGAAACGAGATTCGATCGAATTAAAACAAAAGCCGACTCAAAGCCATCTCCAGAGGTGATTAAAATCATCCATCAAGATCCAGATGGCATTTTTACGGGCCAGCATATTAGAGGTTTTCCTGATGTTAACTTTCGTGCGATCGCCATTTTAAAGTTTAAAGAGGCTAGTCTAAAAGAAATTGATGAACATTTTGGGAATAGAGTCAATGCTCAGAGAACAATCAGTCCTTTTTACACCCGTGCTTGCTCTTATTTCCAGCCAATTATCGAAGAGTATTTAGAAGCACAATTAGCCTTGCCACAATCTGTTGTCGAACAAATTGTCACCGACTCTGAAGGGAAGTATAATAGAAGAAGAATGCCCGATCGCCCTAACATTACTTTCAAAGGAATAATTCGATCGCGATTGGAAGGGGTGCAATCTTGGACAATTCTTGCCAGACAGTTACAAGTCAATGTCACCGAACTGATATATTTTTACCTCGACGGTATCAGTTCCTTTCAACTGATACCCAAACCGCAGAAGCGAACTCGCAGAAATAAAAACAACACCGAAGACTAAATTAGGAGAAAACAGCCATGACATACACCAGTCGTCCGATGTTTGCAGTACCCCTGACATCAAAAGCATTGAAACTAGCAAAATCCTTTCAAGAGCAATATGAAAGTCCAGCAAAAGCCAGACAAGTTTATCTAAATACTTTGGCAGTTTATGCAGTGGATACCTACTGTCAGTGTTTGGGCATTGAAACCGATTTAGAAGCTTCCGATAGTCTAAATCCAGCCATGCAGCCTTTGATGGATGTCGCCGATTTAGAAATAGCAGGTATTGGGAAGCTAGAATGCCGTCCCGTGTTACCGGCCGATGAAAACTGTTATATTCCGGCTGATACTTGGGAAAATCGGATTGGCTATGTGGCGGTAGAAATAGATGAATCATCGAGAGAAGCAACTCTCTTTGGCTTTTACCCAACCATCAACCATTTAGAAATGATGGAGCAAGTTTCTTGTGATAGTTTTCAGCCCCTAGAAGCATTTTTAGACCACCTGCACCGACTAGAAACAGCCCTAGATTTTTTTCAGAGTCATAACCCCGTAGCGGTGAAAGTTAGAGAGAGGTTGAACGAGCAATCTCTCCCTGAAATCGTCACTGAAATGGAGCGGATATATCGCACCTATAACAAATACGAGCGACGCTATGCGGGCGGGGAGTTTTTAGCGAGTTATTTACCAACAACAAAAGGTGTTGCTTTCAGAGGTAGCACACCTGTTGCAGATAGAGAAGAGTTTGATGATTCACAACAAACAGAACTGCAAGATTTAGCTGAAGAGTTGCTAGACAAATTAGATGAAATTTGGGGTGAGGATAACTCAGATGAATCTGTTAATTCCGAGTCTTCAACTAATCAAAGCAGTGATGCCCCAGGGCAAATTCCACAAGCTGCAATGGTTCCCCCATCCCCAACTACTACTGGTCTAATCAGTTTAAATGAATGGTTGCAAAATTCTGAAAGTAATTTTCAATACAACTGGCAGAGTCTGGAATCATTTTTAAGCAACCAAGAAGGAAATCTAATTTTTAGATTTGCCAGCGCCCCCCGTTCCCGCACGGCTGACACCGAATCGCCAACCCTTAGCGCAAGTAAGGTGAGAGAAATCTCCTTGGCGGGTAATCCTGTTGTATTGATTGTCAATTGCCAAAAAAATACCGAAAAAACCGAAGTTCTCATCAGATTGTATCCCCTATCTGTTGCACAAACCTATCTGCCAGCGGGGACAAAACTGATTGTAATTGATAGTGAATCGGGAGAAGTTTTTTTGGAGGCTCAAGCGCGGAGTGCCGATAATTGGATTCAATTGGAATTCAGCGGTGAAGCAGGAGAGCCTTTCAGCATTAAGGTAGCGCTCGGTGATTTGAGTGTTACGGACAATTTCGCGATTTAGGCTGCATAATTTGTCATTCTTTACCCGATAAAGAAATGTAACCAACATTCACAATCGATGGAAGGAGTGCCAAAAATGCTCGCCCGTTCAAATAGCCAAACACCAGCCCCGTTCAGCTTCCAGCCCATCTCTGTCTTCGTCTTCCTTGCAGCTATCTTCACCCTCTCAACAACCGCAGCCAAAGCCCAACTGAGAGTTGGCGACTCCATGTCTTGCGGGCAGGTGCGGATGCACGGCGGCATGGGAGGTGTCGGCTTTAGCGGTCAAACAATGAACATTTGTATCCCCAACAGCACCCTCCAGAATTCCTTCCGGCGAACCTCCAATCGAGGGGCAGATTTAACCATTCAGCCGACAACTTGCGGTACTGGGGCTGCCACCGGTGTGATTCCCATTTCCTTTGGTGGTGGCAATGGAATGTTTGTCGAAGGTGGTATCATGCTCGACCAAATGTTTCCGATGAATCGCAACGGTGGAGGCTGCCCGCCGATGTCGGTAATTATGCGGCTTGCTGGTGAATGCAGTCGTGGCGATAGAGATTCTTGCGGCGGTTTGAATAGAATTCGCCGGGCCGGTTGTGCGATTTAAAAATGTTTGTAGTGCGAACTTTAGTCCACAGATTTCTCGATTTAAAATTCGCACTATAAACTATAGCAATCCTAAATCATTTGTGAATTTCTTGCTCCCTCCCCTTAATAAGGGGAGGGTTGGGGTGGGGTAAAAAACTTTACGACTCCTGCAAGGACTGCTATATAAACTATAGCAACCGCCAAGTAGCTTTGTTCATTGCTCCCTTCGACTACGCTCAGGGAGCAATAAACAAAACACCTTAATATTGAAAGAGTCATTAGACTTTTGTCTGGTTAATTTGTAGCTTTTAATTAATACTATGAAACTCCAATCTGTCATCATTTTTCCGATTCTTTCCCTGGTGGCGATCGCCAATAGTGCTTGCAATAAACTAGAAGCTGCGATGCCTCTACCCATCGCCATTTCTCCTGCTGAACCCATCCTCGTTCAAAACCGCCAAACTTCCCCTCAACCTCCTATTCGTGGGGATTCGGAACAAGTGGGAATTCAAGTTTATCAAAGGGCACTGCCCGCATTTGTGACGATTAATGCTGGTGGTAGTTCTGGTTCGGGAAGTGTGGTGCGTGCCGACGGTTTAGTGCTCACAAACGAACACGTTGTTCGGGGCGCGAGACAGGGTTTAGTGGCAGTTGTTAACAGTAATGGTAATCGCTATCGGGGGCGAGTGCTAGCAACAGATGTCGCTAACGATCTAGCTTTGATTCAATTGGAAACAAACGATCGCTTTCCGGTGATTCCTGTAGCTGAAATTTCAGGGATTCAAGTAGGTCAGCGGGTGTACGCCATTGGCAGTCCTTTTGGGCTGTCGGGAACTCTCACAACGGGAATTCTCAGTCGCATTGGGCGTAATGGAGATTTGCAAACGGATGCAAATTTAAATCCGGGGAATTCTGGCGGCCCGTTGCTCAATTCTCAAGGTCAATTAATTGGGGTAAATAAGGCGATTTTGAGTCCTGACGGCCGCAGTAATTCGGGGATTGGCTTTGCAACTTCCGCACCCGTGGCGCAACGGTTTATCCAACAGGTAATTGCTAGAAGAAGTTCCCCGGAAACAAATTCGTCCGAGACAGGTTCTCCGAGACGTTTGGGGGTGAATATCGATCGCTCTAATTTGTCCATCGAGTCGGTGGAAAGGGGTTCTGTGGCGGCGGTGGCGGGATTGAGACGGGGCGATCGGCTGGTGGCAGTTAACGGCAGCCGGTTGCGACAAATTGACCAGTTGCTGAGGTTTTTGGAAGGTAGCCCCGATACAATGCTGTTGACTGTGGAGCGCGATCGACAGTTACGGGAAGTTCGCATAAATTTTTAGTGCGATCGGAAAAATTTTTGAAATTAATTTTAAACCCGCCGGAGTCTGCTAAGATTAGTGGATGATACGGCGGGCTATTTGCCTTGGAAGTGGATGAAGGGAGAGTGAAAAAAAAATAATTGTTGAATATCGCTAATAATTATTGAGTTAATGTCACTTATTTTGTGAATTTTAAGATTAATTGTTTGTTGGATTGTATCTAAGGGTTTCAGGGGAATAGGAATGGGTAAAATAGTTGTCTTGAGTTTTACAGCGGGTGATTGTGAGCAAGGATTTCAGCACGTCAGCTTGGAAATTAAGGAAGATAACCACCGCCCGCTAAAAAAAATTGATGGCAAATTGCCATCGGCACCGCAGATTCCGCAGCTATACAATACTTGGCAGTCAAAATACCGTCAAATGGGGTCAAGGGTGCGAATTGAACCGAAGTCAGGACAGATAACAAATTATTCTATTTGCGATTTAGAAGCGGACAGCGATGCTTTAAAACAGGAGCTTAATGATTGGCTCACATCTCCTGGATTTTCTCGTGCGATAAATATTTTAGGGAGGACAGTCTCGCAAAATGAAGAAGTGCGAGTAATTATTCAAACTGAAGACTTGAACTTACGGCGCTTACCTTGGCATTTGTGGGAGTTTTTCGACGACTACCAGAAAGCGCAAGTAGCTTTGAGTTCTACTGCTTATCAGCAAATAGACTCACAGAGAAATAGAAATCAAGTGAGAGTTTTGGCAATTATTGGTGACAGTACGGGAATTAATTTAGAGAGGGATAAGGGCGAATTAAAAAGAAATTTACCCAATGCCGAGATTGTGTTTGTAACGCAACCAGAACGCCAAGAAGTTTACGATGCAATTTGGGATGCGGGCGGATGGGATATTTTGTTTTTTGCAGGTCATAGTCTGAGCGCATCTGATGCTACTACAGGAAAACTTTTTATTAAACAAGGGGAAAGTTTAGAAGTTAAGGATATGAAAGCTGCTCTGAGAAACGCAATCGGCAGGGGCTTAAAGTTGGCAATTTTTAACTCTTGCGATGGATTAGGAATTGCCAAGCAGTTAGCTGAGTTGAATATACCCCAGGTAATTGTGATGCGAGAACCGGTGCCGGATGTAGTGGCTCAAGAATTTTTAAAGCGTTTTCTTGAGGCGTTTGCTCGCGGTGAATCGCTATATTTAGCAGTACGAGAAGCGCGGGAAAGGTTGGAAATCGTGCAGCGTGATTTTCCTTGTGCAACTTGGCTGCCGGTTCTTTGTCAGAATCCCGCTGAGGAGCCGGTGAGTTGGCAAGAGTTATCTAGTCAAGTTCAAGATCAAGTGAATCAGCCATGCGCTCAGGATGAGATGAATCAATCATATTTTCAGCCTAACTTAAGTAAAAACCAAAGTAAGCGAAGTCAAGATCAACCTTTTTTTGAGGGCCTGAATAATTTCCAATTTTCAAAAGTGAAAATTTACTGTCAGTATTGCGGTTCTGATAATGTGGCAGATGTTATGTTTTGCGAAAGCTGTGGCTCTCAACTCAGGAAATGACTTCGCTAATGTTGAATGTAATATAATAGATACAAAATTGAGGACAACCAAATGAAAGCAGTTGAAGTCACAGGAACCCTAGATGAAAAAGGTCAATTGTCCCTCGATTACCCCATTGAAAATTTCTCTCCTAGTCGCGTGCGAGTGATCGTACTTTTTCCCGAAGTAACTGAGGAAGTTGAAACCGATCCTGATGATACTCCCATTGAAGAAGTAAAAGCGAGTCTGCGGCGAGCATTAAAGCAAGCTAAATCTGGACAACGCATCCCCCTTTCTGAAATGTGGGAGGGAATAGATGTCGAATAACACGCCTTTTGTCCAGATTGATTTAACGCCTGAGTATAAACGGAATTTACGGGAATTATCCAAAAAATATCGCAATATCCGGTTCGATACTCAGTCAATTATTGAGCAATTTCAAGGTGGCAACTTTACAGGCGATCGCCTTTCTGGGATGGGTGAAAATTATGTAATCTTCAAGGTGAGAGTTAAAAATAGCGACATCCAAAAAGGGAAAAGTGCGGGTTATCGACTTATCTATCAAGTTGAGTCACAAATGAGCATACTTCTCCTGACTATTTACTCTAAATCAAACCGAGAAGATATTAGTCCTAATGAGGTTTTGAGTATCTTAGCCGAGTGCGATCGAGATGATACTTAATGTTTTCTATAACTGCTTGTTTTCTTTACCTATTTGTAACTAAATATGACTCAAGACTTTTCTGGTCAAAATCTCCGAGGTCGCAATTTTAAAGGTCAAAGCCTCACTGGTGCAAACTTCTCCTACGCAGATATCCGAGGGGCGAATTTTACTGATTCTATCTTGATAGGTGCGATTTTTAGCCATGCTCAAGCAGGAATACCAAGCCAATGGAAATTTTTACTACTAGCATTTTCATTAATTATCGCATTTTTGGCAGGATTTGCAGCAGCCGTTGGGGGCGCTTTTGTCGGCTCTTTTCTAGCCAATAAATATGAAAAATTTTTCACCTATCCGGGCATATTTTATTTAATAGCCTGCATCGCTTTTATCAGCCTTCTTATCTTTAAGGAGGTTAAATCAGTTTTTACTTTATCTATGGGCATAGCTTTTACCTTTGTTTTGGTTTTAACATTTAGTTTTGGTTTGTCCGTAGAAGTAGCTGGGCCTGTAGGTTTTGCTTTAGTTTTAATTTTAATTTTGGCTTTTATCTTTGCTTTAGCATTAGCTTTAACTTTTGCAGAAGTTGTAGCTGAAAAGTTTACTTTTGCTGTGACTTTGACCTTGTGTGGCTCGGCGATCGGGCTTTTACTTGTAACTTTTGCTCCCAAATTTGCAGACGTGAGGGCTGGGGCTGCAATTGGGATGCTATTTGGTACTTATAGTGTTACTTTTATATCCACTTATATTAGCTGGAGAGCTAAAGCTGAAGACATGAGATTTTTATGGCTAAAAAATCTAGCCGTCGAATATGCAGCTATCAAAGGTACTCACTTTCAAGGAAGCGATTTAACCCATGCTAATTTTACTAAAGCAATTCTCAATAATACTGATTTTAGCAACGCAAATTTGACGCGCGCTTGGTTTAATAAGGCACAAAAATTAGATCGGGCTAAAGCAGATAACACTATTTTAGCCAAGCCATTGATTCGAGACTTACTCGTCACTGGCAATGGCGCTGGAAAATCTTATATTGGCGCTAATCTCAAAGGAGCAAATTTGATAGGCGCTCACCTAAATAGCGCTAACCTCAAAGGAGCTAATATCAGTGAGGCTAATTTCCAAGCCACTAATTTTGAAATGGCAAATTTAACGCTCACTGAAGCAATTGGCACTGACTTCACCAGCGCTCAAATGACAGGTGCTTCCGTTGAAGCCTGGAATATAGAAAGTAATACTAATTTGGATAATGTCGATTGTCGATATATTTATCTTTTAGAATCTTCAAAGCCCGGAACAGATGACCGCGAACGTCGTCCCAGCAGTGGCGAATTCGCACCGGGAGAATTTACCAAATTATTCCAAGAAGTCCTAACTACTGTTGATTTAATTTTCCGCAACGGCGTTGACTGGAAAGCCTTTATCCCCGCCTTCCAACAAGTGCAAGTTGAGAATGAAGACACCGAACTCACTATCCAAAGCATCGAAAACAAAGGTGATGGAGTTGTGGTTGTTAGAGTCAGCGTTCCCCCAGATACCAACAAAGAAAAGATTCATAGGGAATTTACTCAAAACTACGAAGTTGCACTCAAAGCCATAGAGGAAAAATATCAGGCTAAACTAGAAAGTAAAGATGAGCAGATTACGGTTTATCGCCAGCAGCTAGAAGACTCTCGTCAGAGAGAGATTCAGCAAAGTTCCAATATGGAAAAAATTATTGATATCCTGGCGAAACCTGCCCTTAATATTCCCGTTAACGAGTCTGAAGTTCAAGCCATAGCCGAAGGGCAAACAGCGGTTAATTTAGTTATCCTCACACTGCTATCTGGTGATTTTGAAACGGGATTTCCCTTTGTTATCGCTCAAATTTGGACTGAGGATGAAAGATTGCCTACTCAACATTCCGGTCAGTTGCCACCAGCACCAGATCTAGTAGAATTTTATCATCTTTGGCATTCACAATATAACCGTTTTATAGAACCTCTCCAATCGAGTCGTATGGAGAGAAAGCAAGGTAATCTAACCAATTTTTCTCAAGTAGAAATTCATAAATTAGCTGAAGAGTTAGAGGAAAAACTAAATAAATGGCTCAATGCCGAGCAATTTATACCCATCGATCGCATCTTGCGCGAAAAATTCAACCGTTCTGATGAAGTGCGAATCATCATTCAATCTCAAAGCTCTGAAGTGCGGAAACTACCCTGGCATTTGTGGGATTTTCTCAAGCCTTACCGCAAAGCTGAAATTGCTTTAAGTTCACCTTTTTACGATCGACCTTTAAAAACTGCTGTTACCAGAGACAGAATCAGAATTTTATCAATTTTGGGCTGCGATAAAGAAATTAATCTGAATAAAGACCAACAGTTACTAGCACAGTTAGATGCAGAAACATCCTTTCTTGTCAAGCGTAACCGCCAAGAATTAGATGAACGATTGTGGGAGGAAAAAGGTTGGGATATTCTCTGTTTTTCCGGTCACAGTTCCAGCGAAATCGATGGTAGCACTGGTTATATTTATATCAACGATACGGATAAGCTAAGCATTCCCGAACTAAAAAATGCTCTCAGCAAAGCCATTGAAAGGGGCTTGCAAATCGCCATTTTCAACTCTTGTGACGGTTTAGGATTAGCGAATCAACTGGCTCAATTGCACATTCCGCAAATTATTGTTTTTCGAGAACCAGTCCCCGATCGCGTCGCACAAGAATTCTTGAAAAACTTCCTCACCGCCTTCGCTAGCGGTAAATCTTTCTATCTAGCAGTAAGAGAAGCGCGGGAGAGGTTGCAAAGTCTAGAAAATCACTTTCCTTGTGCTTCGTGGCTGCCGGTTATCTGTCAAAACCCCGCCGAAGTGCCCCCAACATGGCACTCTTTACGCCATAAATCTTAATGCTCGATGTTGCTTACAAAGCTTTTTATAATGTCAGATCCAAGTAAAACTATTGATGTACAATAATCGCGTCTCGGCTCATTTCAATCAGCGAGTGCTGACTAAACAATTGAACCAACTGAGGCAAATTACTTTGAAACAGTGCCTCAAGCTCTGCATTTGTGATATTGCCAGTAGTCACCAACAGTAACTTATAAGGTTCTTGGCGAATCAAAAAAGTATCAAAAAAATCTGAATCTTTAGTAATAACGACTCTTGAATCCTGAATAGAGATAGTATTAATTTCTGTATCAGATGTTGCGTTTTTTAAGGGTAAATCCCTGGTATGAATCGTATCATAACTAGCCCCTTGTAAAAAACGAGCTAAACGCAGTGGTAATTGAGCATCTACAATAAACTTCATCGGGCAATTTTATAAATACTTTTCACCTGAGTTAACCGAGTAGCAAATAGTAAAGCCGCCAAAATATCATCCCGTTCTAAATCATCATAGTCTGCTAAAATCTCTTCCATACTCATCCCAGAGCTCAGTAACTCTAAAATAAACTCTACAGGATAACGCAATCCCCGAATGCAGGGTTTGCCATGACAGATATTTAGATCGATAGTAACTCGCTGCAAAAGTGAGTGATTCATGGTAGCGTTCATCAACTGAATTAATTATAGCAACCTATCTGTCAAAACCCTGCCGAGGTGTCCCAAGCTGGTACTAGCCCCCAAAATCCCTAACACCTCCCAAAAAACAACTTCCCAACCAAACTGCATAAATTTCCCAAATCCCCACGATACATATATAGCAAGCCATACAGCCCCCCCAAGGACGTACTCATGCCCCACCCTACCCCAGATAGCCCGGTTTCTGGACAACCCCTACTGGAAATTCTCCTCCCAATCCCCAACTCCCCATCCTTACTGAAGTCGCCCCCAAAAAACTCGGCCATTTCCTTATGGCATAACTTTCCCGATCGCGATCGATATAACTTCAGCCACTCAAAATTGATCTGGGAGTAGTCACTAGAATGACACATAGAATGACAAACATAATCGATCGATTTTCGACTTACTATCAAGTCAATTCCCATCCTCACGCAGTGCAGGATTGTCGGTTAAGACAAAATCTAAGACGCTTGCTGCAACAGCATCCAGAGCTAAATGATGAAACAGTTTTACTGAAATATTTCTGCAACCAAGCTGCTAAGAATAACTCGAACTCATTAGCGAAATATCATCTACTTGCTTATGTGGATGTTGCTTGCTATTCGGCGGCGAAATCCACTTACGAAGCCTTCCAAACACCGGAGCTGACTTTTGCAGATTATTTGCAAATTGCCAAACTTTATATGGTTGACAGAGCGGTAGAATTGTGCACTAAGTTCGATCGCACCCAAAGCAAAATCGAAACCTATCTCAGTCGTCCTCTGCGCGACGCTATTATGAGCGAAGTGCGTAAAAATGAACCAACACAAAGGCAAAGTGACTGGGGACTGCTACGGAGCACCTCGAAAAAAGGTCTGAAAAGTGCTTTACAGAATTTCGGAATTTCAGAGCCAAAATTATCCCATTGCTTCCTAACTTGGCAAGCTTTTTTAGAAGTTTATGCCCCAGTTACAGCAGGGACAAATCAGCGATTACCGGAGCCAAGGGCGGCACAATGGGAGGCGATCGCCCAATTTTGCACCGAACAGCAATTTCCCCACTCTATTCAACCATTGACAGTGCCGGAAGTCAAAGCATTGTTGCAAATTTGTGTTGATGCGCTACGGGCATCTACTCACATTCAATTTGATTCCCTGGATGCAGAAAACTGGAATTTAGAATCAGAAACGGCTGAGCAATCCGAGCAGCAAGCATCGAACAGACAGCAAGACATGGAGCGATCCGATCGCCTGCAACAGATGACAACTGAATTAGCAAGTGCGATCGTCTCCCTCTCTCGTGACTTTCCTGATGCCAGAAAAATGTTAATCTTGGAACATGGCTTTACTGGATTTAACCAAAGTTACATCGGTAAAGAATTTGGCATCAAGCAATATAAAATTTCGCGACAGTTAACTAGCTACAAAAAATATCTGTTAACAAGTTTGGTGAAGTGGAGTCAAACCCAAGCAAATGTTACCTTCAGTGTAAAAGATGTCGATCGCCTCTCAACTCTGCTTGATGAATGGCTGACTTGGTATTGCCAAAACGCGATTCTGTACAAATTCTTGGAAACCACCTTAAAGCTGCATCCAGCCCTGAAGTTGGAAATTACCCTACTGTGCGGCTACTATGGATGTGAGAGAGTAGACGAAAGAGCGATCGCCCACAATCTTAACATAACACCAACTGAATTGCAAGGAAAATTAGTGCAAGTTAAAACAACTTTGCAAACGGAATTACACAATTGGTTGCACCAAAATCTTGCACTCAAACCCTGTTCTCTCAACGCGATCGATAAGTCATCAGCATTGTTAGTAGAACAATTTTTAGCCAACGCCCCCTACGCCCTGTTAACACTAGAACGGAGATAATCAAAATGACATTAACCTTAGCACAATTAAGCCTAGCCTGTCCCGATCAACTCTGGCTAGAGTTTTCCGAAATCGAACAGAAAACAGCTTTGCCTGTAACCCAAGATTACTCCTATGAAGCAGCACATCATCGCGCTTTCTTAAATCGGCTAGCCCTGGCAGTTTTGTCACCTGAATTTTCAGCCGCATCCGAAACCTCTGTCCAACTTGCATCCTCAGAAAACCTGTGGGAATTTGTGACTGGTTTTGCCGTGAATTTGGGCAAAAGTCGCCTAGTAATCATTCCCAGTGAAACCATCGATACCGATGAATTTTCCGTACCTCAAGAATGGGTGGATATTCCTGAATTAGCCGCTGATTATTATCTGGCTGTGCAGGTAAATTTGGAGGATGGATGGTTGCGGGCGTGGGGTTTCAGCACCCATCGCAAACTGAAAACTGAGGGAAGGTATGATGGGGGCGATCGCACTTATTCCCTCGATGTAGAGGACCTGTTTGAAAACCTGAATACTCTCTGGGTTTCTCAGCAACTTTGTCCAGCCGAAAAAGCCGAAATTCAACCATTACCGACATTATCTCATAACCAAATAGAAAGGTTCATAGGTGACTTGGGCAAACCTTCACTTTATTCACCTAGATTGAAGATGCCCTTTGCCCAGTGGGGGGCGCTGTTAGCTGTTGAGGATTTGGGGGAACAGCTTTATAATCACCGAATTGGGAAGGAATTTGCTCTGCAAAAAGTTGTGAATTTGACTGAAAGTATTTATTCTAAACTGTGGTTGTTTTTGGATGAATTAGTGGAAGTTCATGGTGTTAATTTGTTAGCAGCTAGAGGTGGAAGTCGAGGAGAACGAAATGAAGGCGATCGCCCTGCTCAAGCACGGGGTAGAATGATAGACTTAGGAATTCAATTAGTAGGTCATCCGGTAGCATTAATTGTGTATTTCAACCCCGAACCAAACAAAAAATGGAATATCCTGTTGCAGCTAAGGCCAGGTGGTGGTCAAACTTATTTGCCGCCCGACGTGCAGATGATTGTGTTGGATGCTGGTGAGGTGTTTCTGGAAGCACGATCTAGAAGTGCTGATAATTGGATACAATTGGAGTTTACTGGTCAGCCTGGGGAGCGTTTTAGTGTTAAAGTGGCTTTAGGCGATGCGAGTATCGTGGAAGATTTTGTGATTTAAAGGATGCGGAAGGTTTACTATGAACTATCAGGAACGAATTACGATCGAACCGGGCAAGCGAAGTGGTAAACCTTGCATTCGCGGAATGCGAATCACTGTTTACGATGTGCTATCTTATCTGGCATCGGGAATGAGTTACCAAGAGATTCTTGATGATTTTCCTTATTTGACTCAAGAGGACATTTTAGCTTGTTTGAGCTATGCAGCCGATCGCGAAAGACAAACATTATTAGTTCAGCTATGAAACTACTGTTTGACCATAATCTCTCACCCCGATTAGTTAATCGGCTTGCAGATATTTTTCCTAACTCAAATCATGTGGATAACTTAGGATTAGCGCAAGTAGATGATAGTGATGTATGGCTTTATGCAGAAAATAATGATTTTGCGATCGCCACCAAAGATAGTGACTACAACGAGCTTCTGATGTTACGTGGTTTTCCGCCTAAAATCATTTGGCTCAGACGCGGTAACTGTTCTACTTCAGAAATTGAAGCGATACTGAGAAGGCATATTACTGATATTCAAACCTTGTTTGATGATTCATCGGTGGGAATATTAACCCTCTATTGAGGTATTTGGGAATCATGCGTAAGTCCTGTTTAGGCGATGCGAGTATCGTGGAAAATTGCGTAATTTAACACCAAATTCGACTTAAAGACCCCCTTTATTTCTTAGTCTGCGGAGGCAGACTTCGTTTTTGTAGTAGCGGTTTAAACCGCCAAATTATAAATTATAAAGGCGGTAAAAAACTCATATTTCGTATAACCAAGAGTAAAGGATAAGTTATGGATAAATTAGTTGTTTTCAATCTGGGAGAAGGAGACTTTAAACAGGGTTTTCCTGTGACGTTACAGGTGTGGGAAGAGGGCGGATTCCTTACATCCTTCGTAGGAAAACTCCCGGCATCTGCGATCGATTCCCTGTACGATAAATGGCAGTCAGACTATCGCCAAAAAATCTCTGGCAGAATGATACCAACACCAGGACGAGTTAGTAACTATTCAGATACTGATTTAACAGGCAACAGCCATATTTTAAAAGCAGAGTTAAATAACTGGCTCAATTCCGAGACATTTCGCCCCGTAAGAGATAAGTTCCTGACAACAGTAAAATCCAAACATACTGTGCGGGTGATTATCCAGACAGAAAATCCCCAGTTGCGACGATTACCTTGGTATTTGTGGGACTTATTTGAACGTTATCGTTTCGCAGAAATGGCACTTTCTTCACCTACATTTGAGCGGCTTGAAAAGTCAGCGCAACCCAAGCCAAAGGTGAGGATATTAGCTATTTTAGGCGATTCCTCTCCCCCCGATCCTCAAACTGGCATCCGCCTTGACATCAATGCCGACAAGCAGTTTTTGGAGAATTTACCCGATGCAGAGACCGTGTTTTTGGTGGAACCAAAACGCCACGAATTCAACGAACAACTTTGGGATGAGCGGGGTTGGGATATCTTATTTTTTGCCGGACATAGTACCAGTGAATCTGATGGTACTACTGGGAAGATATATATTAATTCTAAAGAATATTTAACAATTGATGATTTAAAACCTGCGCTTCACAAAGCGATTCAACGAGGGTTACAATTGGCGATTTTCAATTCCTGTGATGGCTTGGGAATTGCCAGAGATTTAGCAGAATTGCAGATTCCTCAAATTATTGCCATGCGGGAACCTGTAGCTGATTTGGTAGCTAAAGAATTCTTGAAATATTTCTTGGATTCCTTTTCTAAGGGTCAACATTTATATCTGGCTGTCCGAGAAGCACGGGAAAGGTTACATGGATTAGAAAAAGACTTTCCCTGTGCATCTTGGTTGCCAGTAATCTGTCAAAATCCTGCTGAAAATCCCGTGACTTGGCAAGGGTTGCGGGGAGTTGAAGCGGGGATAAATTGGCGTGATGCGTGTCTGAGAACCATACCCGAACGAGGTAAATTAACCAGTAATTCCCTGGTGGTGAATGATGGATTGAATTTGAAGGTCGATGATGTTTATGTACCCTTGGGTTTAGTCGAGAGAAAGCATAAGCCTAAGCCAGACAAACAAACTACACCCGACAAAGGCTCCCAATTATACGCTGCAAAAACTCCATCAAAATTCCAAGAAGCAGGTGAAAATTATGTTGCAGAAACTCAGTATGAAGTCACCAAGACATTTAAAAATGATGAGTTTTTTGGGGAAGTATTAAAACAAGGAAAAACTGATAAAAGTAAGGGCAAACGCATTGCCATTATTGGCGAACCTGGTGCAGGAAAAACGACGCTTTTGCAAAAAATCGCCGATTGGGTGTTGGCTGAAACTGAATTTGTGCCGATTTGGGTTTCCTTAGCGGATTTGGGTAAATTCAGTTTAGAAGATTATCTACTGAAAAAGTGGCTGAAAATTGCCTTAAATGTAGCGGATGTGACGGCTCAAATGCGCCAAGATTTGGTGACGCTGTTTAACAACCATCAAGTTTGGTTATTACTGGATGCTGCTGATGAGATGAGCGCGGACAATCCTTTGGATGAGATCAAATCGCAATTGCGGGGATGGATTGCTGAGGCGCGGGTGGTGTTGACTTGTCGCTACAATGTGTGGGATGCAGGGAAAAATGCTTTAGCTGAGTTTGATGTTTATCGCAATTTAGATTTTGATGAAGAGGAACAAATTCCCCAGTTTATTAGAAGTGTTTTTCGGCAGTCAGATTTAGGAGAAAGGTTGTGTCAGCAGTTAGCTAAATCAGAAAATGCGCGGTTGCGGGATACGGTGAAAAATCCTTTGCGACTGACGTTGTTATGTTTAGCTTGGCACATCCGCCAAGGAGATTTTACTACTAAAACTCAGGCTGATTTATACGCCCAGTTTACCGAGGCGGTGTATGAGTGGAAGCGCGAGCAATTCCCCACAACTTCCCAGCAGCGACGGGAGTTAAATAAAGCTTTGGCGGCGTTAGCTTTGCGGGGAATGGAAGAAAAAGAGTCGCGGTTTCGGTTGCGTCAGGGTTGGGTGCGGGAGGTTTTGGGGGAAGCGGATGAACCTTTGTGTGAGTTAGCGTTGCAGTTGGGTTGGATTAATCGGGTAGGTGTGGCGGCGGAAAGGCCAGAGGAACAGGTTTATGCGTTTTATCATCCCACATTTCAGGAGTATTTTGCGGCGTTGGGGGTGGATGATTGGGGTTATTTTTTACGTCATGTACCGGATAATCCTGGGTTGGGAATTTATCGGATTTTTGAGAAGCAGTGGAAACAGGTGATTTTACTGTGGTTTGGGCGGGAGGATGTGGAGAAGGAGAAGAAAGAAGAGTTTATGAAAGCGTTAGTTGAGTTTCAGGATGGGTGCTATGGAGCTTATCAAGATCAGGCATATCTTTTAGCCGCCGAAAGCCTTTTGGAATTTAAAGAATGTAATCTCACTGATAAAATTGTTGAACAACTTGTTGAGTATGGATTTAGTGATTATGATATGTCAAAAGCTCTAGAAAAACATTCCAAAATGAGAAGTAATGCTCATGCCTATGCGTCGCAAATAAATCGTTATTTTGATACTATCGAGGTACAAGCAATAAAATTACTGAGAATGCTTGACCGTAAAAGTGTAATATATTCTATTACTGATTTCATGGTGAATAATAAAAATGACTGGTCTACAAAAGCAGCACAAAGATTTTTGACAAATCTATAATGATAGTTGATACAATCTCAGAAAAAATTTTTCCAAATCAATCGATTAATAAAATAAAAAATTAGCTTATTCAAATGGAAAGTATAATTTTCAACAAACATACATATAACTCTGTTCATACTCTATATCAAGAGTTGGAAAATCATACAAGCAATCCTAATTTGATTGATTTATTAGCTAATTTATTAGGCGAGGATAATTTACATCAGATAATATTGGATTCTAGTTGTGTAAAAGAGTTCTTATATCTTTGCTCGCTTAATATCAATTACAAAGATTTTTATCAAGCTGTACACAATCAAAACGATCAAATTCAATCTCTCGAAAACCAAATTACCCCAAACTTCTCTCAACTCCAACCAACTCCTCAAACTTATCCCCTACCTATCAACATTCAATCCCTAACAGACGAAACAGACACCAGTGCTATTTGCCAAGAAATCTGCACCCAAATTTACTACCTCGCACTCCCCGATGCAGACATCCCCGCCGCCAACAACTTCGCCGAACTCAAACGCCAGATTCTCACAGCAAAACGCCAACTGCAAAAACGCCACCTAGCCCTAATTCTGCACCAATGCGAACCCGATTCAACACTCATCACCTGTTGTCGCAAAATAGCCGATGCTAACCTGGGTTTGCACATTGCTTGGATAACCAACACACCCCTCGATGCACCTTTGCGCGGTTTTCCCCCACAGCAACCTAACCTCCTGGGTGCTCTCCAAACTTGGATAAATGAACTGAGTTAACGGGATGCCAGTATCGTAATTGGCATCAACTATGCAGTGGCTAAAAACTAGGTACGATCGCTTTCTACGCCAATAAGTTAGAAAGCGATCGCGCTATCAACTCAATACCAAATTTCTCCTTTATAATCATCAATAACAATCAAATCCATATCAACAACTCCTTAACCCTCCACCACTATCGGAGAAAATCCGGCAATTGAGAGCCACTACACAAACCAAAACATAAGTCGATCGCTCTCAAATACCAATTGATGAAAAAGTAAATCCTCCCTATCCCAATTACCCGACTGCAAAATCAGTAAATTGACGCATATAAGGAGATTTAAAAGCCAAAACAATATCTTCCTTGGGAACCCCAGCCGCTACTAACTCATTCGCTATTCCTGATTCCGTTCTATCCCTCTGAATCCAAAATTTACCATCTTTTATATCGACGTGAATCACACAGCCGTAAACCCGTTTTTGCTCGTCCCAGCCCAAATGAACGACATGATAATGCTCTCGTTCGGTATCAAAAAGTAATTGAACTTCTGTTTCAGTATCCAAGTCATTCCTTGAGTGTTGAGACAGAATTGTTTGGATTAATTCTTTGTAATCTATTCTTTTCATAAAATTATCCCTGTTGAATAGCATCAAAAATGAGTAATTTGAGCTGATGTTTAGCAATTAATTCTTGAATAAAATCGTTTCCCGTAGCATGGTCATGATTTAACCACAGAGAACGCAGAGAACACAGAGGGAGATAAGAGAGATTAATACAGGACGATGCTACTGGATTTGATATAAAACGATCGCTGAAAAAATTATTTCATAGCCACGAAAATACTGAATAGATCGCTATTAATTACCATTCCGCCATCATATCATCGCAGCCAGCAGCGATCGCACCCCAAAAAATTCCCCCCACTTCGCATAACTCCCCCACCCACCAGCGATAAAGCAATATCAGGCGATTCCACAGCAACTAGCCGCAACAAAACCAGGCGATCGCTGCATAAAACTCACAACCCTGCACGACTAAACAATAGCAACCCACCCAGAGGTACTTATGACGAACCAAGTAGATCTCAATGAAGTCAGAAACCGCGTACTCACCAACCAACACAGCGGCACCGACTTGCCCAATGCAACAGATCGCAGTGTCTTTGTAGACTCCGAAGGTAACATCATCCTCCGGCCCCAACCCGGTACTGAACGCCAACTCTCCCGCGTTCCCCAGAAAACCTTTGCAGCCACTGTGACAGCCGATCGCCAAATCGTAGCTCAAAAACTCCCCAATAACACCCAGGAAATGTTCATCAGTGGCGTTACAGGCTGGGTTTACGGCATTGTCAGCGAACTCGGCGACCAGTATACCATGTTCGCTTACAGCGACGGCAGCCTATACCAAGTGATGGTTTTGTTCCCCGAAGTCGCCGGTAAGTTCAACGTCCACGATGCCCACCTGTACTCCGACGGCCGCATCTGCTTCGGTGATGAAGGAGGTTTGCCCACCTTAGAACAAGCCTTTGCCAAATCAGTGCTCTGGGCAACTGGCTTCAGCAGTTATCTGCGTACCAATCTATTCCCATTCTCCATCAACAACCTCTAAAAGGGCGATCGCAACCGACCCACTCCGACCAAAGAAACCGGGTTTTTGACCAAATCTGCGGGCTGCGATCGAATATTTCGCAAAAAACCCGGTTTCTCGCCCCCCCATCCAGACCAAAGAAACCGGGTTTTTGACCAAATCTGCGGGCTGCGATCGAATATTTCGCAAAAAACCCGGTTTCTGGGTTTCCAAACTTTACCTACTATTAACTGAAAACCATGATGCTATACATCTCCGAGGAAGTTTTGCGCCAAATCGAACGGGATATCGCCAACCATCCTCCCGAACGCGGAGGAGCGATTCTAGGGCCTGTAGGTCAGCCAATTATCACTCACTTTCTCCTAGACGAACAGGCCCGCACCAGTGGGGCCAGCTATCTCCCATCACCCCAATTAACTCAGCGGGTGCAGCAGCTAGAACTCATGGAAAAAGTGGAGTTTAAAGGCGTTATCCACTCCCACCCTGGCGGCTTAGACCGTCCTTCGGGCCCCGATGAAACTGCGATGTTAGAAGGGTTGAATCTTAATCCTCACATTCCCTACTTTGTGGCCCCGATTGTGACTTTACAGCGTTACGGGGGGCAGTTGCGCGAGCACGAATTGCCGATCGCACAAGGTAAAATTTCCTGTTATGTTGCTTCCCGCGATCGCAATTATCTGCGAGTGGAAACGCTATCAGTTAGGTCAGTGCGCGATCGCGATTTACCCCGGATGCTGCAAACACTTTCACCGACGGCTACACCCAAACGCATACCGCTACAACCTGACTTACAGCGACTTTGCCGGACTTTTGGCAGCACTCAATCACCAGAAATCTTTGTGGCTGAGATTGAAGGACAGGCGATACCGGCCGGTCGCGTTATTCTCAACGGTGGTTTGGAATTGCTGTTTCTGTTCAGCGATTCTTATCCCGTTACGCCACCTCTGCTGATGCTAACACCAGAGGGGGGAAACACGGAGGAAATCAAGTTAGATTGGTCGCTGGAAACGCCACCAGCAGAGCGTTTGTTAACCGCTGTTCAGGGTATGATTACGGGTTCTGGCCCCTACCAGAAGGTGTACGGCCCTTTGGGAAAGTCCTCAATTACAGCCGACGGCGATCGCGCACGTTTGGCTGGCTGGAGTGGTTGCTATTCGGGCGTTGACCCCAAAATTGCCGCAGCCGAAATCCAGCAAGGATTGTTTGCGCGCAGTCAAGGGATTCTCAGCCAGCATCTCAGCAGCAAACGGGTGTTGATTGCGGGTACGGGTTCTGTCGGTTCCTACTTCGCCGAACAATTGGTTCGCAGCGGTGTTGGTGCTCTCACTCTCATCGATCCCGAAACCGTTGAAGTGGCGAATTTGTGCCGCACTACCTACGATTTTACGGATTTGGGTCGTCTGAAGGTGGAAGCGTTGGCGCGGCGACTGCTGCATATTAACCCGTTGTTGGAATTGACGGTACAGCCTAAAAGCTTGTCTGACTATGAGGTTACGGCTTTCGATGCTTTGGTACAAGCAGCGGACTTGATTATTGCGACTACCGATGACCCCGCCGCCCAGCGGATTCTCAACCGCTTTGCTTATTTTCACGGCAAACCTGCTTTGTTTGTAGGATTATACAAAGGTGCGGAAGGAGGTGAGGTGATTGTGAGTCTTCGCGATCTCACTCCTTGTTATCTTTGTGCGACGGCTAATCGCCACCAAGCGGAAGCGAATTTGGGGCGGGTGAGTGCGGATGGGGATTATGGGAATAATGGTCGGGTGATGGGTGAAGTGGCGATCGGGGCGGATATTCAACACGTTACCAGTGTGGCGGTGAAAATGGCGCTGTCGTTGCTGTTACCAGAGGATGCTGAGGCGAAGCTTAAAGGTTTCTTGAATCCGGCGATCGATGGGGGGTTAAATTATCTCACACTGTCGATGGTTCCCAATTACTGGTTTTATCCAGGCGTGTTTGGAGATACCCCCGGACAGTACGCTTATCAAAGCGTTTGGTTGACAGCAAAAAGTCGGGAGGAATGTCCCGTCTGCGGTAGTGTACACCATCGGGTTGACCCGCGATCGATCGCGCTGCGGAGTGTGCAAGCTGATGGAATTCGGGCTGCATTGAACGCTTCTCGTTCTTAAGTAGAAGCTGAATATTATTGATGCGATAGAAAGCCCCAGGGGAAGAAATGCTTTCCTCTGGGGCTTTCTGCTGCGATCGTCTGGTACTGTAGAGGTTGGGGGGAATGTTTGAAAAATTGGGTAAAAGGGCGATCGGACTTTTTTGTCATCGGCGCTTACAAAAGTTAATCTATGGGAAAATTAATTGTGATTCGATTGGGTGAAGGGAGTTTCAAGATAGGTTTTCCAGTTTTACTGCGAATTGCGGAAGATGGCAAGCCGTATCACAAAGAGCTAAATGCTAGTTTACCTCCCGATCCAGAACTCGACAGATTTTATGAAAACTTAAAAAAGCAGGACTTTAAAGCTAATCTCAAAGACAAATATAATCCTTTAAATGCCAAAAAACTTCTTAATGATTGGCTTTCATCTTCGCAATTTCTCGAAAAATGGCACGAATTAAAAACAGATTGCACATCTCAGGATATTATTCGAGTTATTCTCCAAACTTCCGACAGCGATTTGGCAAAGCTTCCCTGGCATCTCTGGAATTTATTTGAAAATTATCCTCTAGCCGAGATGGCTTTTAGCTTGTCAGAATACAAAATTCAGCCTTGTTACTCAACCAGAACAGAAGTCAGAATTCTAGCAATTCTGGGAAATAGTCAAGGAATTGACACTACCGTAGATGAACGAGAATTCAAGCAATTATCGCTTGAACCCTGTTTTTTGCCTGAAAAAGACCAGGAAACTATTTTTAGGGAATTGAGGGATGAAAAATCCTGGGACATTTTATTTTTTGCAGGTCATAGCAAAACAACAGACGGAGAAGGTATTCTTTCTATTAATCAAACAGATACAGTCAAAATTGAAGATTTAGAAAATGCTGTAAAACAAGCCGTTCGCAAAGGGTTGAGACTAGCTATTTTTAACTCTTGCGATGGTTTGGGTTTAGCAAAAACTCTAGCTAGTTGGAACGTTCCCCAAGTTATTGTCATGCGGACACCAATACCCGATGAAGTCGCACACAAATTCTTGAAATTTTTTCTAGAAGCTTTTGTAAAAAATGAAAAAACTTTATACTTAGCCTTGCGACAGGCTAGAGAAAATCTCCAAGGATTAGAGGGACAATATCCTCTAGCCAGTTGGTTGCCAGTCATGTACGATCAATGTTTTGCTGTTGAAGCTTCGCCAACTTGGAAACAATTGCGGAACACTACCGCAGAAAAAACAAAAACCCTAACCAATTCACCTCCACCTCAACAATCTTATGATAAACTTCACCAAGCTTTACAGCGGTTAAATTATCATCATCAAGTTAAATTTTTCCGAACATTTGTTGAACAGCATCCCATCGGTGCTTATTTGATTCACGGCGAAGAAGACAGCGGTCAAAAATGGCTGTTAAATCGGCTGATGAAGCAGGTTCCTAATTGGACAAATGCCAAAGTAATTTCAGTCACAATCAATAGAAGATCTCGCGCTACTTATACGAAAGCTTTGTGGCAAGAACTAGGCGGTCGTGTCGGTTTAATTAATCAACCTTCACAGACACAAATTATAGATAAAGTTGCTCAATTATGTCAAAATAGAACTGTGGTTTTAATCTTCGATAGACTCGATGAAATGCCAGAGGAATGTATGAGTCAATTTCTCGGACAATTTTGGTTGCCTCTGGTAAAAAGCGTGTCCGGCATAATTCAATCCCCGTCTCGCTTACTAATGTTTTTAATTGACCATAGCGGTTGTGTTGAAGAATCGGATTGTGTCGATTTTGCTGAAACACTCTCCCCCACTTGGGAACCGCACATCCCCGTTAAGCTACCTAAAATTACTCTACTGTGCGAACAAGATTTGACATTTTGGATTGAAAATGCTCTTGATGACTTACCCCTTAAATTGACTGCTAAAGTTGAGGAGTCAGTGCGATATATTCTGGAAAACAACGATGGCGGTTTGCCTCAAGCAGCTATCTACAGGATTTGTGAATTGTGCGATTGTAATTGGTATGATTGGGAGAAAGTATGGCTGAAATACTGAACAGAGAAGGCTTAAAATACACAGGTAAAGTACAGCCTCAACTAGGAGAAATCGATGAAAACGGTCAAATATTTTATCCTTATCTTCCTGACGAAGATTTAGTTGAAGCTGTTAACTTAGCAATTCAATTAGAACGTCCCCTGCTGATTAAAGGAGAACCTGGTTGTGGCAAAACTAAGTTAGCCCGTGCTGTTGCCTATGAGTTGGGACTGCCTTATGAAACTTGGAATATTAAGTCTACAAGCAGGGCAAAAGATGGACTTTACACCTACGATGCTGTGGGGCGTTTGCGGGATGCTCAATTAGCGGCGGCCGGTCGCCTCAGCGAAGATAAAATTCAGGTAATTGATAAATCTGAAACTTATATTAAATGGGGGCCGTTAGGGCGAGCTTTTCTGAAGGAACAAACGACGGTGGTGCTGATTGATGAAATAGATAAGGCTGATATTGACTTTCCTAATGATTTGCTCTTGGAACTTGACGAACAGCGGTTTGCCATCGAAGAGACGGGAGATAAAATTCAAGCTAAGGCAACACCGATTGTGTTTATTACTAGCAATGATGAGAAAGATTTGCCAGATGCTTTTTTGCGCAGGTGCTTGTTTCATTATCTTGAATTTCCCAAGCGCCAGCAGTTAATTGAGATTATCAATGCTCACTTTGTGGCATCTCCTGAAGCGCTAGTAAATGCAATTATTGACAGGTTTTTGCAGTTGCGTGAGGAGATGCGGAAAGATAAGGGAGAATCTGGGAAAAAAGTGAGTACCAGTGAATTAATGGATTGGTTTCGGATACTGCGCCACTATCCTGAAGATAAGGTTCTGGATGAATTGGGTAAAAAACTTTTGTATCCGGGCGTGCTGTTGAAAAGCTGGGATGATTACAATCGCTATGCTAAGCAAAGGCCGGCTGGGGGTGAATTGTGATTAAACATCTGAGTTTTGATTTAGCAATTACCGTTGATGAAGCACTGGCAATTGTAAAGTCTGTAATGGATGGGGAGCGTTTTACTGAAGTTCAAGAAATTGTCTTTCGCCTGTCTTGGGAAGGAAAATCCTATCAAGAAATAGCCCAAATCAGCGATTGTTCATCGGGTCATATCAAGGACGTTGGATCTCAACTCTGGAATCAACTTTCAACATCATTTGGCGAAAAGGTTGGAAAACATAATCTTCAGTCAGTCATCAAGCGATACTTAAGGAGTAGGCAGGATGACTGCCCGCCGGTTGCTTTTATGGAGAAGTATATTGTGGATGAACTGCCCCTGATTGAGCTTTTTAGTCAACTGCGGGAGGCTGGGTTTCCCCTTGGGATCGGTGAATATAAGCTGTTACTGGAAGCTTTACAAAAGGGGTTTGGAACAAGCGATCGCACTTCTTTATACCGCCTGTGCAAAACTTTATGGGTAAAATCTGCTGAGGATAAGCGCCTATTTGACTATCACTTTGAACTAATTGTCAAAGAAAGTCAGGAAGCTATACCAGCAATCCCAGAAAAAACAGCAAAATCTGCACCGGAAACAGAGGATTCTGGTATAATTGAAACAGCACCACAACTAACTGAGCAAACAAGCGAAGGAATTCTATCTGCCCCGCATCCAGAATTGATAGAGGCAATAGAAGATGAGGTGCAAGCTGCAAAAGCAGTGATGCAAGCTACTAATAAATATGAGGCAATTTCCGATCGCCAGTTTATCCTGACATCCGAATATTTCCCAGTGACGCGGCGGCAGATGAAGCAAAGTTGGCGTTACTTGCGCCGTCCCGTGCGGGAAGGGCCGCCCGTAGAATTGGATGTGGAAGCCACAGTTAACCAGATTGGGCGACAGGGCATTTTGTTAAGTCCGGTGTTGGTGCCGCGCCGTATAAATCGATCGCAATTACTGTTATTAATCGATCGCGACGGTTCGATGGTGCCCTTCCACGATTTGTCCCAGCGGTTGGCAGAAACGGCGGTGCGAGGCGGGCGTTTGGGGAATGCTGGCATTTATTATTTTCAGAATTGTCCGGTGGATTATCTATACCATGACCCCTATCAGTTGGAAGCCGAGAAAATCGATCGCTTGCTGGCTAACCTGCGGCCTGAGAAGTCTGCTATGTTAATTTTTAGCGATGCTGGGGCGGCTCGCGGGGGTTACAGTGAGGAAAGAGTGGAGTTGACGGCGGCGTTTCTCCAGCAGATTAAGGCAAAGGTGCGGTATGTAGCTTGGCTAAATCCGATGCCGGAGTCGCGCTGGGAGGGGACGACTGCGGGTAAGGTGGCGCGTTTAGTGCCGATGTTTGAGATGGCGCGGCGGGGATTGCAAGATGCGATCGGCTTGTTGCGGGGAAAAAGTCAGAGTTCGGTTTTTCTTGGGACTGAATAAAGGGAGATGAAATGAAACCTGAAGTAGGCCGCAGACGAATTGAAGCTTTCGAGAGGCGTTTTGGAAAAACGCACTTAATTTTTGCGTGTCATGCGGCGTTTCCCTTGGCTTTGACACCGGATTTATTATACAAGTTGTGGGCAAATTTCCAGCGGGATATTCACGGATTTGTGTTGGGAATTCCTTGGGTAGCTGTGGCAGATTTGCTGCTTTCGAGTTTGTGCGATGAGGTAGGGCGAGAACTCTATGAGATGGATAAAGCAGTGCGAAATTCGCTGTTGAATCGGTTGAAAGAGGATGAGAATTTTGGGCAGCCGCGGATTAATGAGTTGTCTGATTTTCTGTTAGTTTACGTGCGGCAGCAACTTCAGAGTAATGACCAAGAGGTGCGAGATTTTGCTCAGGCTCAGCGGTGGACAGCTTTGGCCTATACCAGACCGAGTGAGGCGGCGCGTGAATTGGCATTAGCATTAAAGAATGCTTATCAGCAGGATAGGGCAGAGCAAGTACGACTGGCATCTTTGGTAGAAACTTTTGCCGAACCTCTAGCTGAATTTGAGCCGCTATTAGTTTATGCCCGTGAGATAGGGAAGTTTGCACCGAGTGCTTCAGTCGGCGCTGTTACTGAAGTTAGCAAGGCATCGCCAGAAAACAGCCAACCAAAGTACGATCGGGAAGTATTAACCATCAACCCATCTTCTCAAACAGAGCCTACAGAAAACAATGTTGTAGGAATAAAAACTGTTATCCTGACCATAGGAGAGGGAGATTTTGAAAGCGGCTTTCCAGTCGTCGTCAAGATTTTCAAAGCTAACGATCTGTTTCCTGTTCAACAATTAATTGGAAACTTACCTCCGGCTCCAGATGTTTACTCATCCTATTGTGATTTGGACTCATATTACCTAAATTATCCTTTTGGTTGCCATAGAATGGCACTAATAAAACTATCAAAGATTCCCCCTGAGTTCTCTTTTTATGACCTAATTAAAAAATTACAAAATAGCATCAACAACTGGCTCAAATCTGAATCATTGCTTCATTTTGTTGATTCTCTACGCAGGAACCTATTACCAACTGATGAAGTACGAGTGTTGATTGAAACTGAGAACCAGGTATTATGGCGATTACCTTGGCATCTTTGGGATTTCCTTGAAGATTATCCCAAGGCTGAAATCGCTTTCAGTTTGCCTCGATATTCTCGATATACAAAAATCAAAAAATCAACGTCTAGAAAAAATAAGAAAGTCAGAATTTTAGCTTGTTTAGGTGAATCTACAGGAATAAATCTGGATGTAGATAGAAGCTTACTCGAACAATTACCTAGTGCAGAGACAGTATTTTTAGTAAATCCAAGTCGCGCTCAACTTTTTGAGACACTTTGGAATGCAGAAGGTTGGGATATTTTCTATTTTGCAGGTTCTAGTGCTAGTGATAGTGATGGTAGTAATGGTCAAATTTCTTTGAATCCAACAGATACTTTAATGGCAAATGAATTAAAAAATGCACTGGAAAAAGCTATGGGACGCGGTTTAAAATTAGCTATTTTCAATTCCTGTGATGGGTTAGGAATAGCCAATCAATTAGCTAATTTCGGAAGTCTCACAACTATCGTCATGCGTTACAGGATACCCAATGAAGTTGCATACACATTCTTGGAACATTTTCTGGAGGCATTTTCAAGCGGTAAATCTTTATACGCTTCAGTACGAGAAACACGAGAAAGATTGCATGGGTTAGAAGATACATCTCCTGGTGCAAGTTGGTTGCCAGTGATTTTTCATAATCCAGCCGAAGCACCTCCGACTTGGGAGCCAGCATCTTATGTCTCTATTTTTGATTGATTTACATCCAATCCAGTAGGATCTGAATTATTCATCTCTCTATTCTCTTCCTCTGTGTTCTCTGTGTTCTCTGCGGTTAAATCATGACCATGCAACAGTTAAAAATATAAGGTGCGTCGCCATCAGTCAATCAGCACATTCGAGTCCATGTCCCCCAGCGACGCACCCTACAAATTAACTACAAATTAACTAACTGCAAATTAGATTGCGGTGGCTTTTTTTAACCACTCCACAGTTGCTGTGTCGCACACCGTTGCCAGCTTCTCCACTACCGCACTATGATAGTTATTTAACCATGCCAGTTGAGTCTGTGAGAGTCGATCGACATTAATCAATTTCCGGTCAAAGGGAATATAAGTCAGCGGTTCAAACCCATACCAAACCGTATCATTATTTGACCCCATTTCTCTGACAACATAGAGATTTTCGATGCGAATTCCGCCCCATCCCGGTTGATAATATCCCGGTTCTATGCTAGTTACCATCCCCGGTTCGAGGGCGTATTGTACCGATTTGCTGATACCGTTTGGCCCTTCGTGAACGGCTAAAAATGCGCCTACTCCATGCCCAGTCCCGTGTCCGTAGTCCAGTTGTTGTTGCCATAATACACCACGGGCGATCGCATCTAATTGCGCACCGGTTGTCCCCTTGGGAAATTGCTGCATTGCACAGTTAATATGTGCCATCAAAACAGTCGTGTAGTGTTCTATTTGTAGCGCCGTTGGTTCTCCGATCGCCACGGTTCTGGTATCATCCGTTGTACCCCCTAAATATTGTGCTCCTGAGTCCAGCAACAGTAGTTCCCCTGGTTGCAGCCTCACTTCTGGACTGGGAGTGCCGTAATGCACGATCGAGCTATTGACTCCCGCACCGGCGATCGTTCTAAAACTTAAAGTCTGGAAGTCTGTTTCCTGCTGATAAAATCTTTCGACGGTTTCTTTGACATCAAACTCTGTCAGTATACTACCATTTTCTAGTTGTTCTGTCAACCACTTAAAAGTCAGAGTTTTAGCTCGACTTGCTTTGAAATTCGCAGATTTCATCTGTTCGATTTCCACAGGATTTTTCCGAGCTTTCATCCCTTCGATGGGATTAGTCTCAAAAACTATTTCCACAGCATCTTTCTGTACTTTTTGCTGGTTTAAGATTAACTGATAGGTCCCTGCTGTAGTATGTTTGGGGTCTAAAAGCACCCTAATTTTTTGGGGCGAATTGACACACTTTTCTAAAGTAGACTGGTATTCTGCGTAGGGTAGTAAAGTTACATCCCCAGGCAATTCTTGCTTAACTTCTGCTGCAACTCGCTGGGGGTTAGTTAACAAAAAAGCTATATTGGCAGTGACAATAGCATAGGATATAAAAATCGGAATGTTAGGAATATCCGAGCCTCGGAGATTGAACAGCCATGCTATTTGATTGAGGTTGGTAATCGGTAGCACATCAATATTTGCTTGCTTCATCGCTTCCCTGACTCTGGTTAATTTTTGTTCCGTGCTTTCTCCAGTCAGGGATACAGGTAAACTAAATAGGGGAGATTCGTCAATGGCGGGTAAGGTTTCTGCTGTTTGTGCTAGATTGTGCGATCGCACTTTGTCTACTAAATTATCCGATATTGCTATCAGTTCAATTCCCGCCTGCGTCAATTTACTCTGCCAATTTTTATAAGACTCCGCCGACAGAGTAAATGGATCGAAACCTAAACGCAATTTAGGTTTAGTCGCTGTCGATTCTGCTGCAAGTTTTTCTAAAGTTTCAATTAAATTTAAATGACCTTCTAAACCCAGTTTACATATTTCCATTAGTCCCGGAGCGATTTGCAATTCTGCTTGTTCATAGTAGCGGGAATCCACAAACAACCAAGCCGAATTCTTCCCCACCAACAAATCGCCGGCGGAACCAGTAAATCCACTAATCCAAGCTCGTCTTTGCTTAGCTGGCGCTACCGATAAATTCAAGTGTTCGTCCACCGCTGAAATGAAATAGCAATCCAAGTTATGTATTGCCATGAACACCCGCAATTCAGCCAGTTTTGAGGCAGTTAATTGCTGAGAATTTGTAGTGGAATTCACATTAGTTGCTACCATTTTTTATGCTCCTAAAATTGTTTTCAAACCTGTAACTAATCTGCTAATCCCTGCGACGCAGGTTTCTGAATCCAGGGCACCGAAGGCGATGCGTAAATAGCAACCATTCTCCATACCAAAAGTTGTGCCTGGAAGCACCGCCACTTTGTATTCGCGAATTAATTGTTCCACTAATTCCATTGTATCGATTTGGGTATCAATTTTCAAGAAAAAGTAGAAAGCTCCCGCAGCCGGCGAAATTGTACAGTAGTTTTGCAGGTGATTTAGTTCCTGTAATACGAGTTGTCGCACGGAGGCGATCGCCCTGACATAATTATCGCAGTATTCTCGCCCCCCTTGCAAGGCTCCCAAGGCGACATACTGGGAAATTACTGGGGGACAAATCAGAATTGTATCTTGAATCTTCCTAACAGAAACTAATAAGTTTTCTGGAATTACCATGTACCCAATTCGCCAACTAGCAAAACCGTAGGCTTTGGAAAGCGTAAATAGGGAAATTGTATGTTCGCTGCTATGGGGGAAAGCAGCCGGTGAAAAGTGTTTAACCCCGTCATAGGTAAAATATTCGTAGGCTTCATCACTGATATGATAAATGTTATGTTGGCGACAAAGCTCGTTCACTTCCCGGAGTGATTCTACACTATAAACTACACCGGTTGGGTTGTTTGGTGAAATCGTGACAATGGCTCGCGTTTTGTCGCTAATCGCTGTTTTGATTGCATCCAGATTCAGTTGATAATTTTCATCAGTGGCTACGATGACGGGACGGCAATTTGCCATGATAATCGCCATTTCATGGTTGAAGTAATAGGGTGATTGAATTATCACTTCATCTCCCGCCACCGTGATAGCAAGAATAGCATTGATAAATCCCATATTGCTACCTGCTGTCACGACAATGGAGTTGTTTCGATTAATTTCGATGCCATTGTCTGCTTTGAGTTTGGTTGCTATGACATCCTGTAGTGCGGGAATTCCTTCCACAGCTTTGTATTTGTGATTGTCGGGATTTGCGAGAAATTCGGGAATTTTTGCAAAGGATTGTGGCGGTGGACTGTAAGAAACTACGCCTTGTCCTAAAGATATGGTTCCGGGATTTTGGCGGATTAGTTCGCCGACAACAGGAATAATTGGCGACTGTACGGATTCCATTCTAGTGGGGGTGCTTTTCATATAATATTTGTTTTTTTGATGTGTTATCCGTCGCCGAACTTTCTTCTTTTTAAAGTTTTTTTACTTCAATTCTAGAGCCTTTAGGGGATTTGTAAACTTTCACCTGTGCTGGTAATCTTTCTCCCAATCCTCGAACATGAGTAATGACTCCAATTAGCCTTTCTTGTTGCCGCAAAGATTCTAAGATCAGGGTGACACTTTCGAGAGTTTCTGCATCTAAAGTGCCAAATCCTTCATCTAGAAACAAGCTACCTAAGTGAGCACCTTGAGACAGCTTTTCCGACAAAGCTAAGGCCATTGATAAGGAAGTAGCAAAGGTTTCGCCACCGGAAAGTGTTCGCACTCGTCTGGCTTCCCCACCATTCCAATTATCTGCTACCCAGTATTCGCCCTCTTGGATTTTTAGTGTGTAACGATTCTCGGTTAATTCTTGTAAAATTAAGGTGGCGCTGCCGACTAATTCTGCTTCTAAATGTTCTAAGATGTAGGATTGAAATTCGTTGGTTTTGAGATTTTGGGCTAAGGTATGATAAGTTTGCTCTTGTTCTGTTAAATTGGTGATTTGCTGCGACAGTCTTTCGGCTTGTTCGAGATTTTTTTCGGCGACTTTAATCCAAACTAATAGTTCGGCACGGTTGTTGTTAGCTTGTTTTAAGTTTTCTTGGGCGACATATTTTGCCGATCGCATCTGTGCTAGGATATTTTCATTAGTAGTCTTGCCTGCAATCAGCTCGTTCAAGTCTTTTTCCCTGGTCTCTAACTGGATTTTGGATTCCCGATAGTCCCGAATGGCACTTTCCCAGGTAGATTGTTTTTTAGGTGGGACAACTGCTGCTACAAAAGTATCTTCTGTAAAATTAGCTTCGGTTAATTTTTTTTGCCAATCTCCGTTAATTTCCTGTTTTTGGGTAATAGCTGCTTCCAGCATCGTGGTGGCTTGTTTATGTATTTCTATGGCTTGAATTGTATTAGCATAGGCTTTTTGATAATCCTTTTCTGCCGAGTTGAGCAAGGTTTCTAAGTTTTGTTTGTCTTGTTCTAGAGATTTTGCTAAATTATAGTAAGGTCGATCTTCCGTAATTAGATAAAGCGCATTGGCGCAATTTCGTAACTGCTGCTGTCGGAGGTCGGCTTCGGCGATCGCATTTTGATAGTCTTCTTGTTTCGCTGCTGTTGTCGATTCTAAAAAAGTCAATAATTGTTGATTTTTTTCATATTCAATTGATGCTTGTTGAAACTGTTGTTCAGTTTCTCGATATTGGCGATCGCTCTCTTTTAAACTTAATAACTCCTGCTGTAATTTAGCAGCTTCCCAGTCAGAAGCATCCATTATCTCATTAATTTTTTCCTGTATTTTTGTCACTATCTTCAGATTTTCTTTTAATGCCTGAGCAATTTCAGCCTCCTTTTTTTCACTGGCTAAAAGAGAGCTTTTAGCTTCACTTGTCGCTAGTTGAATCACCTTAACAACCTGATTGGCTGTAGCTATTTTTTCACGGAAAGGAGCGAGATCGACAATCTTTGACTTGGCTAAATAGGGCAGGCGATCGCTCTCAGGATGTAACCCCCCACATACCGGACACATATCCCCGGCATTCAAGGACATTCTGACAGCAGCCACACGCTCTAAACCCGCAGCTTCCGCATTAGCTGCTTCCGCTGCTTCTAACTCCTCAACGCACTTTTTGAGCTTAGCTTCTGCTACTGCTAATTTCTCAGAAATCAGACTATAATTCTCTTGGAGATTTTGCCGTTCTGTGACATTTTTATTTAACTGTTGCTGTTGATTTTTCGCCTGTTTTTGTAATAACTGAAATTCGATCAATAAAGGTGATGCTTGCTGCAACTTTTCCAAATATTGTCCCCCCGCCGAAAACTGTTGCATCAGTGCGACTGTTTGAGTAAGCAAGAAGCCAGAAGTTTGCATTTTATGATTAGCAGCTTCCAGCTCTTTTTCTGTTACTTTTAAATTCCGCAATTTTTCCTGTACCTTTTTTTGAACAATCGCCACTTCTTTTTCTAATTGACAGCGTTGTTCTTCATATACTTTGGCAGTAGCCAGAGCATCTTCACGCGCTTTAATGTTAACTGCCACAGCCTTTTTCGTAGCTTGTGCAGCCTCCAGTTGCTGCTGCTGTGCTGCTAATTGCGAGCGAGATTTGATTAGTTGTTCTTGCGTCACCTTAGCATTATTTTCCGCGGTGACATATTGTCCGCGAGCTTGTTGAACCAAAGCCCAATCTGCCTGTAAATTATTGGCAGATTTCGACCTTTCTAGGCGCTGCGTCAGCACTATTATCCCTTGAGAATTAGCTGTTAATTGAGTTAATTGCTGTTGCAAACTCTCCAGTTTTCTGATTTGTAAAAATAGTTGTTCTTCTTCCTCTAGAGCCTTTTGTAATTTAATATACTCCTGTTCCAATTCTGGCAATTGCCGCTCTAAGCTTGTCAGTTGCGATCGCCTTTGGGCTAATTCCTCGGCGATGGGGGCACTCAACTCAACTAACTGACGTTCCACCATTTCCCGCTCTTGTTTCAACAACTTCGCCAGTTCAGTTGCTTCCTTCCGCATCTGCTCAAAAATCTCAAATCCCGCTAACTGTCGCAAAATTTCCCGACGTTTGGATTTATCACCCTTAATAAATTCATCAAACTTACCTTGAGGTAGGATAATCGCTCGTGTAAAAGTATCAAAATCCATTCCCAAAATCTGTTCAATAATTTTTTGAACAGCAATAATACTGGTTTCTAAAGTTTCCCATTCGCCCTGTTGCCAACTTTCCAAAATCACCTTGGTTTCAGGAGATTTAGGACGGTAGCGCCACTTCCGCGTCACCCGATACTGGGAGGAACCCACGACAAAACGCAACTGAACTTTTAAATTTTCACTCCCTTGACTTACTAAATCACTTACTTGTTTTCCGCTACGAGTTGTCGTACCAAAAAGAGCGTAAGTCATCGCATCTAGCAAGGAAGATTTACCGGCACCGGTAGGACCAGTAATTGCAAATAAATCCAGTTCGGAGAAATCCAAGCGCTGTTCGTTGCGGAAACTGGTAAATCCTTCGATTGAAAGTTCAAGTGGACGCATACTAATTTTAGATTTGGGATTTGGGACTTTTACTCGTTTACTTGTTATCAGGCTATTCCTGGTAACGCAGTTACACAATTATTTAAGTATTAACTTTTTCCTTAAATTTTTTGTACAAATTATCAAATTCTTTCAAGACTACTGGTTGCGGTGTGGTTCCCAATCGATGTTGATAGTAATTGCAGAATTCGGCTGCGGGATCGAAATTATTGGGATCGATGTGAGAGATGTCTGTCGATTCTAGGGATGATTCTGGGTAGTGCGGTTCAATTAACAGCGCTTGAGAACAGATTTGGCGCACTCGATCGGCAAGTCCGATTTGTGGACTTTCTATTTCAACAATTACTTTCAAAAAACCGGGATGATAGCGATGAGCTTCTAGAGTTTGATCTAGATTGTCATAATGACATTGAAGCACTTTTAAGGGCTTATGGCAAGTCACAGGTTTAAATTCCACTTTTGGCTGACTTCCCGGCTCAAGTTCAATCAAACAAAATCCTTTTTCTTGTCCGGCTTCTCCAAAGTCTAACTGAATCAAAGAACCGGAATAATAAGCAGGAGAATTCTGGGCTAGGCGCTGGTGGATGTGAATGTGTCCGAGGGCGATATATTGAGCTTCCACAGGCAGAGTTTGGGGTGAAAGCAGGTATTTTTCTCGCGTGTAATAAGCGACTTCAGATTTAGCTAATCTAGCGCCATCAATACTCATGTGTCCCAGCAGCATATTCACAGTATTGTCTCGAAAATCCTGAGTTAAGTTTTGTAATAAATCAGCTACCATTTCTCGGTAATTTTTGCGGAACTCGCCATCGTCAGATTCCCAGAAGGCATTAGCATCTAATAGCTTTTGTTCCGAAGCAAAAGGCATGGCTCCCACGCAAAGTTTGCCACTTTTTGTGTTAAGATGAATTGTGCCACCATCAGCCGATCGCCTGGGTTTACCCAAAGCACGAACTCCCGCGAGGGAAAGCAATTGGGCAATGCTGTCCATCCGGGATGCCGAGTCATGATTCCCGGCGATCGCAATGGCGGGAATTCCCGCCGCTTGCAATTCACAGAAAAAATGATAAGCAATGCGTTCGGCATAAGCAGTGGGATTAGGTACATCGAAAATGTCCCCGGCGATGAGCACAGCATCCACATCCCAGGTTTTGGCCGCCTGCAAAATTTCTTCCAGGGCGATCGCAATTTCGGGAGTGCGGTCAATTCCTCGAAAACGTCGTCCTAAGTGCCAATCAGCAGTATGAATTATGCGCATAGTACCAAGAGTATTTTGTCTATTTTAATACTTTGGGCGATCGTAAATCATTCATGAGGATTTGTAGGGGTAGTGCCCCATTGGTGTCAACTTAAGCAGATCATCTGCGAGTCCGCGAGTCCTAAGCGGGGTTGAAACCCACGGGGCTAATAGCGAAAGTCCTCTCAAAGAGGACTGAAGAGAAGAATCTCAACTCATTAGTCCTCTTTTAGAGGACTGTCTTCTTTGAGACAGGGGTTTAAACCCCTGTCGGACTATCGGTTTGACGTTAAGTTGACACCAATGGTAGTGCCCCTGTGCCTACCCCAGCATAAGCGGGGCCACCACGGGGCCTGTGAGCCCCTACAACTTATCTTCAATAGACTTGACATCATGGAAACGAGTATAATCAACTACCCGTTTTCCCTCTGGAGTCCTGGAGATAATATCTACAAACTTCATATTCCAGAGAATTTCCGAAGCTACAAAAGAATGGCGAGTATGAATAGTTTGCGACACTGTTTCATCAATACCCGTTAGCGTAATTACAATTTCAGCTTGCTGCTCGCTCAAGTCCTTAGCACTAAGTTTGTAAAGAGGACTATTCTCATCAATTATGTGCATCACCGTCCAAGTTAATGCAAAAATTGGAGATTGACTACGCACCAAAGTCAAATCGTAAAAACGCCGCATATAATCCCCATCCGATGTTACTTCATCGCGAATCAAAGTAGCTCGTTGCTGTGCTTCTAAAATTTGATTGAAGCGCTGATTTGCAGTACGATACATGAGAGTCTGAACACCGTTGAAAGGAGCAATAACAGCGATGCGACTGAATATAACTCTAGCTGTCGGCTTAGAAAATCTCGAAAAAGCAAGTCCCGTCACCATCGCCACTCCCCACAAAGCAAAAAATGCTTGGATCGCAACTATGGTATTAGCATAATCATTGCGCGGATACATGGAACCATAGCCGATGGTAGCCATTGTTTGCACGCTGAAATAAAAGGCATCTTGGAAAGAACCAGGTCTAGCATTGGCGATGCAATTTCCTCCTGCTAAATAAGCTAAGGCAAATAAGGAATTTGTAAGGACATAAAGCAGACTAATTAAAATAAAAAATCTCGGCCAAGAAAGAGTTAGCAGCCCGTGGTAAAGGTCGGCAAAATGCAGGCGAGGTAAGCCTAGCCTCACCACATTCAGGGTGAATTGTCCTTTTCTGCTGACTAAACGGTGGGGCTGTCGATCGCGATTAGTTTTCATAAAGATTTGTAAATGCGGCTGTGTCAATTTGTAACTATTGCTAGGTAGCAGAAAACAGATCCTTTAGACTGATGTTTGATTATAAAAAGTAGGATAACAAGGAAGTTGGAAAATGGTTGAGCTTAGCCTGCACGACTATCTGGTCATGGTTTCTTTTGTCGCTTCTATTGCCGGTCTAGTCCTGCTGGGCGATCGCCACTCTGGGCCCACGGACGATCGCACATTAAATGAAGAAATGCTGATGAAGATGAGTTTTCTGTACTGGTTGCTTGCCACCCTAAAGCTGACGACGGTTCTTTCTTACTTGTTGACTGTTTCCAGCATCCTCAGTCTGCCGCTACAACGAATGGCTGTTCGACAAGTCAAAGAGTGAACTATCTATATTCAAATTTGATGCGAGGCGCGGGCTAGGGCGTGTTTTCAAACCCAAAGATCCCCCCCAGCCCCCCTTAAAAAAGGGGGGGAAAGAGTCTTTAAGTCCCCCTTTTTAAGGGGGATTTAGGGGGATCTAAATCTTAAGGAGTAGTTTGAAAACACGCCCTAGGAGTGCCAACGGGAGCATCCCGATTTTGTACGATGCTCTAGCATGACCGCAGACAATTTATTAGTGATAACCAGAGATTTACAGCGGTCATGCTTCGCCCCTACGAATATATTTGCAAAACACAGATGCACCCGTGCCAACCCTACAAGATTTTGGGAGGGCTTCTAGCCCACCTCACAAAAATTTCAAATTGTTTGTAAGTTTTTAATTCCCGTAGGCAGGTTGACATAACGAGCCCAAAATGGCTCTAGTTTATCTTTGCGAGATAGCAATCGCCCGACATTTTCTTCCTTGCCGTTTGCTTCGGAAATCTCCGAAAATATCTTGATACTCCCAGAAATCAAACCCTGAGCATCTCGCATCGGTGCAGTCCACAGACACATATCAATGGATGAGCCGTCTTTCCGCCGTCGCCGACATTCCCTAGCAACTTGAGTTTCCCCCGCCAATTCCGAGTCAAACATGGCATAAAAATCTACGTTTTGAGCGCTAGCAACAATGGGCAACAGCTCCCCCAAAACCTCAGACTCTTTCCAGCCGAAAACTCGCTCCGCTGCCGGATTCCACACCTTCACCAAGGCATTAGTATCAATCGCGACAACGGGCAGGGGCAAAGCTTTCATTAAACCTTGTAAAACTTGATTGGTTTCGCACAATTTAGCCTGTGTTAACTTATGTTTGGTGATGTCCTGACAAGCACCATAAATGCCCACAACACGCTTTTCTACTTCATCCCACATCACTTGCCGACAATCCCAAATCCACCGGATTTCACCAGATTTCGTGATAATTCGATACTCGCTAACTTCCTTGCCACTCGATGCACGAAACTGCATTTGTTCCAATAACATTTCTACATCGTCGGGATGAATGCAGTGGAATTGTAAACCGCCGGAAGTTCTGATTTCTTCTTTAGTATAACCCGTAATATTAGTCACCGCTTCCGTCATCCATTCGCAGATCCAAGTACCATCTGGCAATACTTTAAAAGCATAGGCAAACTCGGAGGTAATTTGCGATATAATACGGTAGCGGGATTCTGATGCTCGCAGGGCTACTTCGGCTTTTTTGCGATCGCTTATATCTTGAAAAAACACCGATACACCTTCGTCAGACGGATAACTCTCGATTTCAAACCAAGCATTTAGTGGCGGATAATAGGTTTCAAATTGAAGATTAACATGGTCAGATACTGAAATGTACAACTGCTGTAAAATTTTCCTGTCTGCTGTGTCGGTCAACTCCTCCCAAATGTTTTTACCTATAAGTTGTTCGCGGTTTTTTTGCCAGCACTGCTTTGCTTTTTGGTTGACGTAGGTAAACTGCCAATTGCTGTTGAGAGTGAAAAAACCATCGGTAATCTTTTCTAAGATATTAACGATTTGCTTTTGCGATTTTTCCAGGGCTGTGGCGGAGAGCTTGCGCTCTGTGATATCGCGGGAATTGATGACTATGCCGTTGATACTGGAATCGTGAAGTAAATTGTTACCAATCACTTCTAAATACACCCAAGAACCGTTAGCGTGGCGTTTCCGATATTCTACAGGCGGTGCAATCCCTGGCTGTTTGAGTAATTGGGCAAAATAGGCTTGCCAAATAGGTACATCGTCTGGGTGAAGCAAATCCTCTGGCGATTCGCCAATTCTTTGTTCTGGTTTGTAGCCTAAAATCCGCTCTAATGCGATGGAACTTTGTTCTCGAATCCGTCCGTCTGCTTCTATAATTGTGATTAAGTCGGAAGAATTTCGCAGGAGAGTTTGTAGTCTAGCTTCTCCTTTGGTGAGTGCCTGAGTTACCCTTTGGTAAAGCATTTGGCTTCTTTCTAACTGCTGCTCTAAATTTCTGATGCTAGCAGCTTGCTGGGTAACTTTTATTTCTAAATTACTATTAATTCTTTCTAACTTTGCTTCGGCTTGTTTCAACAACACAAGCGACTCAAACTCCGCAGCCAATTCTTGTAAAGATGCGGATAATTGCTGGAAATTGCTGGCTAAAACCTGTTGTTGCTCTAGAGGTAGTTGCGCGATCTTTCCCTGCAAGTGTTGCAACTGTTTAAAGACATTTTGCATCATTGTAGTTGTAGAAATTTATGAGAATTATTTTTTGATTATAGGGACTATCATAGCAACTAATTTGAGTCAAGTGGCAATAGAAACAAATCTTGAAAATCAGCCCTAGAGATGCAATTACGATACTAATCTGTCCGGGATGATACAGATTGACAATCGGTTCGATCGCTCACAAAAATTTTTTGCTCCGTTAGATTACGGAGAATAGTGGTGATTGTTCAAGCTTGAATTCCACCTGAATCACAAAATCGTAACAGGACTTACGTAGAATGCCCAGGGATCGGGATAATGACGGGGTATCGCCCCGCACCAAAGGCCATGCTATATAGCAATCCTTGCAGGAGTCACAAATTTTTAACCCCACCCCAACCCTCCCCTTACTAAGGGGAGGGAGTAAGAAGTTGAAATACTCCCCGGCGTAAACGCACGGGGATTCTTTACGCTTCATCGACTGACGCTACCTTCATAGTCTTACTCTGTCTCTGTGTACATTTAGAGTCGTGGCGATTCCCCATGGTTGAGTCGAGGGGGGATATTATTCCCCGCCCCTCTCAGTTAGATCCGGACGTGCTGGTTTCCCCGCATCCGGCTCCCGATGTTCTTGGCTTTCGCC